>CAYSKJ010000034.1:0-23191 GCA_964431655.1 uncultured bacterium
CCACCCTGCTTACCCCTGTTTTTATGGTTGCCATAATGGTCATACCCATGCTCCTGATGCAGTTCAGGACCGGAAAACCCGAAAAGATCGCCATTGTTGACAATTCAGACCTCATGATATATGAAGAGCTCAATGAGAAGCTGAACAGCGAGGAATTCAAGCCTGGCTACGAGGTCCACAGGGAGGAGTATAACCTCTATGAATTGCCCCGGGGGCTGGAGCAGTTAAAAAACCAGGTATTATCAAGAGAACTGGACGGTTTTCTCGTTATTGAAAAGGATATCCTCGACACAGGAAGCATAAGCTACTATTCAAAAAATGTGTCAAATATCAATACCCAGGGTAATATAAAGAATATTGCCAATGAGATTATCAGGATAAAGCGTTTCCGGATGCTTGACCTTGATATAGCTGACGAGGTGCTGGAAAAATACCTTGACCCCGTTTCCATGCAGGTCATAAGGGTTTCAAAGGAGGGTGAAACGGTCGACAAGGGCCAGGGATTTATAATCAGCTACATATTTGTTCTTTTAATTTATATGACCATATTAATGTACGGAGTTTCTGTACTCAGGGGAGTCATACAGGAGAAATCCTCCCGGGTTATTGAGCTAATTATAAGCAATGTGAAGCCCTTTCAGCTCTTGATGGGGAAAATACTGGGAATAGGGCTTGTAGGGCTGACCCAGTATGCTGTCTGGCTGGTGCTGGGTCTGCTGTTGATGAACAATACGGACACATTGAGCGGGCAGCTTGGCTTTTCACCAGTAGAAGGGGGATTTGATCCCAGTATGATAAAAATACCCTTTTCAGTATTTGCATACTTTGCCATATTTTTTATCCTGGGCTATTTTCTTTACTCGACCCTTTATGCAGCGGTGGGTTCCATGGTAGATAATGAACAGGAGGCCAATAACCTCCAGACACCGTTGATTATGTTTCTTGTCGTTCCCATTATTATTATGCCCATGATAATGCAGAACCCGGACAGCTTAATATCTGTGGTTTTGTCGCTTTTTCCCTTCTTTTCGCCCATGCTGATGTTTTTAAGGATAAATGTCTCTCAGCCTCCTTTTTACCAGATCCTTCTTTCCATCGGGCTTATGCTTGCCTCCATAGTTCTTTGCACCTGGCTGGTGGCAAAGATATACAGGGTAGGGATACTCATGTACGGGAAAAAGGCTAACCTTAAAGATATTGTCAGATGGATAAGATATAAATAGAGAAAGGTGCCATGACCGGGGAGAAAAACAATGCAACGGCTGTAAAAGTTACATTGCTCGGGATGTGGCTCAATATTCTTCTGGCCCTGGTAAAGGTTACGGCAGGTATACTGGGAATGAGCATAGCTGTCGTAGCTGACGGCATTCACAGTATATCGGATTCCATAAGCGACGTTGTTGCCCTTACGGGTCTTAAGATTTCCCGGAAACCCCGGGATGAGTCCCATCATTACGGTCATGGCAAGTTTGAGACCCTTGCATCGGTTCTCATCGGGCTTATGATTTTATCCGCCGGGGCGGGAATGGCCTTTACCGCTGTGGATAAACTGAGGTCCATTGCCGGGGGAGATGAGATGCATAGCCCCCGGACAGCTGTTTTGATTGTGGTTGTCCTTTCAGTAATTGTTAAGGAGTGGATGTACCGATATACCATCTCCCGCGGGAAGAAGATAAAAAGTTCGATCCTGGTGGCTAATGCCTGGCATCACCGTACTGACGCCTTTTCTTCCGTAGCTGTTCTGATCGGCCTGGGGGCGATGTTTCTTCTTGGCAAAGGATATTATATACTCGACCCATTATCTGCTTTATTAGTATCTCTGCTTGTTGTCTGGGTATCCTGGAAGATAGTGCTCAATGCAATGAATGAGCTTCTTGAGAAGGCATTGCCTCCGGACAGGATAAGGCTGATTAAGGATACTGTCATGTCAGTTGACGGTGTGATAGAGACGCACAAGCTCAGGACCCGCAGTATAGGCAATACTGTCGCCGTGGACCTCCATATCCTGGTGAACAGCAGTCTGGGAATTGTGCAGGCTCATGACATAGCTTCCATGGTCGAAAAAAGATTAAGAGAAGTTTTTGGTCCCGATACCATAATCAATGTGCATGCGGAGCCTTATCTTGAGTGCATCAGGCCTAAAGGGACTCAAGGAACCTGAAATAATTGGATCCTTCGGCTATATGACATGAATTAATCTGCCCTGAGCCTTCCAGGTCCGCAATTGTCCTGCACACCTTGAGAAGCTTTATTATTGAACGGGCCGATATGTTCAGGTGCTTTGCCACCTGCTTGAAATAGCTTTTGGAATCGGCATTCAGCGTGCAGTAAAAGTCAATTTTATCATCAGGAAGCTGGGAATTAAATACAAAATCCTTGTTTCTGTACCTGTCTTTCTGTATTTGATAGGCCCTGGTGATTTTTTCCCTTATAGACGATGAGTCTACAGTGTCCTTTCTTAAAAGCTCTTCTTCCGACACATCGGACATCTCCACAAAGAGGTCGATTCTGTCGAGCAGGGGACCTGAAAGTTTCGAACGGTATTTCCTTATCTGGGCAACGGAGCATATGCATTCTTTTATACTGCTGCCGTAATAACCGCAGGGACAGGGGTTCATGGACGCTATGAGCATGAAGTCGGAGGGCAGGTGGATATTATACCTTGCGCGGCTAATATTGACATAACGGTCTTCAATCGGCTGTCTCAGTGAATCCAGCATCTTTTTTGAGAATTCAGGCAGTTCATCAAGAAACAGAACTCCGTTGTGAGCAAGGCTTATTTCTCCGGGTTTCGGAACTGCTCCGCCCCCTATGAGCCCCACATTGGAAATTGTATGGTGGGGTGATCGGAAGGGCCTTTTTAAAAGGCCTTTGAGCGTAGCACTGTTTATGCGTTCATACAGGGAATAGATGGACAGGGTTGAAATATACTCGGAATAAGTCATGGGGGGAAGAAGATAGGGTATCCTCTTTGATATCATGCTTTTCCCCGTGCCAGGAGGGCCGTAGAAG
This sequence comes from uncultured bacterium, assembly GCA_964431655.1. Classification (GTDB taxonomy): domain Bacteria; phylum CAYMEV01; class CAYMEV01; order CAYMEV01; family CAYMEV01; genus CAYMEV01. The sequence continues at coordinate 3,013 of CAYSKJ010000034.1, forward strand.
AGTATGTTATGACGGCCTGCGCAGGCTATTGATACCGCTCTTTTTGCGTTTATCTGCCCCCTTATATCAATGATATCCAGGGGAAAATCATCATTATCACCTGTGGTGTCTATGCTTGAAAAATCTACAGGTTCCAGGCCGGGAAGATCAATTGAATTCCACAGGTATTGGGCTGTTTTCATCAGGCTGTCTGAAGCTGTTATTTCCATGTCTTTTACCAGGGAAGCCTCAAACCGGTTTTCTTCAGGGATCAGAGCCTTTGAGAAGCCCTGCTTCTTTGCTGACAGGAGGGCAGGCAGAACCCCCGGCACCCCCTTCAGACCGCCGTCCAGGGATAATTCACCGATTATCATGTACTGCCTTATATCTCTGGTGAACTTTCTAATACCTGAGTTCAGCATTCCCAGTGCTATGGCAAGATCAAACTGGGATCCCTCCTTCTTAATATCAGCCGGTGCCATATTGATGACTATCCTGCGCCTTATTGGTTCAAAACCGTTGTTTTTCAAAGCTGTAAAGATTCTTTCCCTGCTCTCCTTTATGGAGGTGTCTGCAAGTCCCACTATGCAGAATCCCGGGAGGCCGCTCTTTGATATATCGGTCTCGATGCTTACTAATATACCGCCCAGGCTCTGGGTGCATATGCTGTGAGTATAGGAAATCATACAGTATTATAATGCAAAAATTATTCCATATAATATGTAACCAGAAAATTGCCTGTTTACTGCAGATACTTATTTTCAGCCTGCATTTCTAAGTCATGGCAATATATAAATACAGGATAATATATTTATTGAAAAAATACCCATATTCCTGTAAAACATAAAAATTAATATTAAAAAAGGGGTTTGGTCATTCAATGAAGAGCACTAAAGAAAATAGAAATTCCGGCGGGGTATTCTTCTCCTGCGGCATGACTGACAAGGGGATAAAAAGAGACCATAATGAAGATAACTATTATACTGATAATGAAACCGGCATCTTCATTGTTGCTGACGGTATAGGCGGACATCAGGCTGGTGAAAGGGCTTCCGGCTTGGCTGTAAGTTATCTGCCTGAACATTTTAGAAAATTAAGGCAAAGGGCTGAAGCTATGTCCGAGGATCAAATAATACAGGATATTAAGAATATAATATCTGGACTCAACCGGGAGGTATATTCCCAGAGCCTGAAAAAAAAGGAATATAACGGTATGGGCTGTACCATAGTGACTGCTTTTGCAGACAAAAACTGCATGTATATTGCCAATATAGGCGACAGCAGGGCATATCTGCTCAGGGAAAATCTCTTTAAGCAGATAACTATTGATCATTCCCTTGTGGGCAATCTTGTGCTAATCGGGCAGGTAAGCCCCGCCCAGGCAAGGAAGCACCCAATGAAGCATATAATAACCCGCCACATCGGCATGGAAGAAGACCAGGCCCCCGATGTATACAGGATTCCCTTCAGAACCGGCGACAGACTGCTTCTAACCACAGACGGGCTTACTGATATGGTATCGGACAAGGTTATCAGCACCTGTCTTTCAAAAAACAATGTGACAGAAATTATCTGCCGGGAGCTTGTCGGCCTGGCAAATCAGAACGGGGGGGAGGACAATATTACAGTTGTCCTCATACAGAAGGGAAACTTTGATGATGAAATATACAAAAAAAAGCCAAAGATCCGGCTTAAATACAGAAAAATAAAGCCGGTAAAATATTAGCCCCGGACATAATATCCGGGGCCGTGGAACAGGGGTTAAAGGGTTAAACAGTTAACTGGTCCTGAATCTTTTCAAGAAGCTTGGGCCCTATTCCCTTAACAAGCATGAGTTCATCAATGGAATTGAAGGGGCCATTCTGCTCCCTGAACTCAATTATCCTTTCCGCAAGAGAAGGTCCAACTCCCCTGATCTCTGCCAGTTCTTCTGCCGTTGCGGTATTGACGTTGATTTTGCCTGATGCTGAAATTACCGGGGTCAGCAGGAGAATTACTGCTACTGCCAGCATTGCTGTGAGTGTGTTTAGTTTTTTTTGTACCATTTTTTTTTCCTCCTTTTTTTAATGGCTGTATATGGGTAATGCAATTCCCGTGCCAAAGAAAAAAAGGGCATATTATGGCGTATTTTGCAAGCGGTTGTATTTATGTATACACTGTAAACAGTTTACACTTTACATTTGAAATGTTTTATAAGGTGTTCTGCCAGGTTTTTGCAGCCGAATCTCCATACATCGGTGGCAGGAAGGGAAAAGATGTCTTCCGTTCTCTTTATATAGTCCATCAGTTCCCGGTCAGGCATGTTTTCGCCGATTATGGAGAAACCGGCAATTTTCCCGCCTGAGACAGGTCCTGCAAGATCTTCGGTCATTTTTACAATATCGGCCAGGGGCGGTATCCTGGAACCTGGGAAATCGTGGTGCTGCGTCCTGGAAGGATTATGGCACATTATAAATCCCTTTGCATTACAGCCGTGAATTATGGAAAGGGTTACACCGCTGTAGGCAGGATGGTGAAGGGAGCCCTGCCCCTCAACTATAAGTACATCCCTGGAGGCCTTTGCCTTATTGACCATACCTTCTACAACCCCTGCCATGAAGTCGCCGGGTATTCTGTCAATGACTGCCCCTTCATCCGCACCGCAGAGCATACCGGTCTGGCCGGTGGCAATGAAGCCTGAATTAATACCCTCTCTTTTCAGGGCCAGGTTAAGCTCTATGGAGGTGACCATTTTACCGCAGGAGCAGTCGGTGCCTGTGATCATCAGGGTACTGGCATCATTTCCCGAGCCGTCAAGTACTCTGAAAAGCGCCGGATCCGGCTTTCTAAGGTCTGTTATGCAGGACGGGCATAATGCCTTGAATTCTTCATCTTCCGATAGAAATGCATGAAGACCGTTTATAAGATTTATCCGGTGTTCCAGGGCATATTTTATCTCTCTTCTCCAATCTGAAGAAAGTTTTCCGCCTATGGGGGATACTCCGATTATCAGCGTATCATAATCCTGGTTTATTTGTTCAATACTGGAATAAATGGGCACACTTCGTCCTTGAGGGAAAAGACTGACTGCATTATTCACCCTTAAAGATTTATCAAGTATAGCCGTGATTTCAAAATCGGCATAGAGGTAGATGCCCCTGGCTGTCTTACCCCCCTGTTTTGTAAAAAAATTATGGGCCAGTATTACTGCCTTCAAAACCCGTGTCCTCTTTAAGGGATGCTTAGATAACCGTCCTTCAGGATTACCAGTTCGTCATGAATCTGGTTTTTCAGGTCAATAAAGCCGTCCAGGTCAATATAATCTGCTCCTGTTCCCAGTGCAAAGGCAAGTCCTGCTGAAATGGAGAGCTTCGTCTCTATCATACAGCCTACCATGAATTTCTTATTTTTCTTTTTCAATATATTTGCCATAATTATCGCTTCATGTATTCCCCCGGATTTGGCAAGTTTGATATTAACCATGTCCACATCGTCAATCACCCGTAAAAGATCAGAAGCAGTCTTTACCGATTCATCAGCCATTACGGGTATCATGGTCCTTCGTCTGATCTCTGCCAGATCACTGTAAAGGTCATATTTTACCGGCTGTTCAATAAACTGGATATTAAGCCCCTCCAGCTCCCTGAGCACATAAATGGCCTCCTTCAGGTCATATCCCCCGTTGGCATCAAGCCTCAGAGGTACGCCGAAATTAGTGCACAGGGCTTTTACACGGTCTATGTCTTCTTTGGGGGACAGGCCAATTTTTACCTTTATGACCTTCGCCCCCATTTCCAGCAGCTCTTCGGCTTCCCGGAGGCTGTCTTTGCGGTTCTGTATGCTTATTGTCAGAGATGTTTCCAGCCTGTCTTTTGCCGCCCCGAGCATATCCCTCAGGGGAATTCCTGCTTTTTGGGAGAATATATCATACAGGGCATTGTCCACAGCCTTCTTTGCACTGCAGTTATGAAGTATAGAGCTGTTTACAAGGTTCATGAGCCTGGGTATGTGAAGGGGGTTCTGCCCTTTGAGCAGATGGCTGAAGATATCCAAAGCACCCATTATGGATTTTATGGTGTCTCCTGTAATGTGGGGTGAAACAGGAGCCTCCCCAAGCCCGAATATGCCCTCGTCTGTCGCTATTTTCACAATGACCCCCGTGTAGGACCTTTGTGTGCCGTAGGAAATCACAAAGGGCTTTTTTAAGGGTATGGTAATTTCTTCATAGCTTAAATCAGTAATTTTCATGCTGAACCTCCTTTTATAAGCTCAATAAAATCATTGTTCAAAATGCATGATTATGTCAATTATTAATTTTGATTTATTTTTTATTTTGATTTTATGCAAAGCATTTAGTAACATATCCTTGCTGTCATGGAAGGAAACGAAACCTTCGGCATAATAGGCTGCAGTATGCAGGATATGGAGCGGGTCTATGCAATATGTTCTGGTTACAGGTTCTAATTCAGGTATAGGGTTTGGTACAATTGAATATCTGATGGGTCTTGGATATGGAATAATAGCCCATTATCACACAGCCTGCGAAAATATAGACAGGCTTTTCAGCCAGTCCGATGCAGAGCATTATAAAATTCAGGCTGATATAAGGGATGCCGGGTCCATAAAGGAAATGTTCAGTTTTATAAAGGGGAAGGGCACCGGGCTGTACGGTCTTGTAAACAATGCAGGGATTGCCAGGGACAGGATGATACTCTGGATGAAGGAAGAGGACTGGGATGATGTCCTGGATCTGAACCTCAAGGGGGCGTTCCTGTGTATAAAGAGCGCATTATCCCTTATGATACCTAGGAAAACAGGAAGGATTGTAAATATAGTAAGCCCCTCAGGAATTCTCGGGAGGGAAGGCCAGGCAAACTACTCAGCTTCCAAGGGCGGGCTTATTGCCCTGACCAGGTCTGTTGCGAGGGAGGCCGCTAAACTGGGTATAACATCAAATGCTGTATGCCCTGGCATAATCAGGACCAGAATGTATGATAACCTAAAACCCGAAGCGAGAGAAATGTTTATTGAACATATACCGCTTAAAAGGCCTGGAGAGCCCGGGGAGGTTGCGGGAGTAATCGAATTTCTGCTGAGAAAAGAGTCTTCCTATATAACAGGCTCTGTCCTGAGGGTAGACGGGGGACTAACCATTTCATAGAGAGGGGTCTATGTCAAAAAAAAGAGTAGTAATTACAGGTTTAGGCATCATATGCGGTATAGGTTATGACCACAGGGAAGTACTGGAAAATATTACCGGTCTGAAGTCTGGTATCAAGGAAGTAACCCTGATTGATACATCGCTTTATAATGTGCATATTGCCTCGGAAGTCTCAGATCTTGAAAAAAAGTGCCCTTTTACTCCCGGGCGTCAGAAAAAGCTGTCCAGAAACGACATTCTTGGGCTTTCTGCCTCCAGGGAGGCTGTTTCCATGTCCGGGCTTGAGGGCTCACCCCTGCTCAAAAGTGCCTGTATTGTCCTGGGTGCGGGGGCCAGCGGCATGCATTCCGCCGAGATATACAGAAGGGCTTATTTCAAGGGAGAAAATACTTCTCTCAGGCATCTGGCTCTGACTCCAACCAGCGTTACCACGGATACCATCGCTTCTGAGTACGGTATCTGCGGTGCAAGGACCACCATCGCAACGGCATGCTCCAGCAGTAATTCAGCCATCGGTATTGCTGCCGACCATATAAGATACGAGGGTTATGATATTGCTCTGACCGGTGGTGCAGAGGCTTTATGCGAGCTTACCTTTGCCGGTTTTCACAATCTTAAGAACATGGACAGAGAGCCCTGCAGGCCTTTCGACCAGTCAAGAAAAGGATTAAGCCTTGGAGAATGCGGGGCCATGCTTGTACTGGAGGAGCTGGAACATGCAAAAAAGAGAAAGGCACCCATATATGCAGAATTCCTTGATTACGGCTGTTCCAGCGATGCCCACCACATGACTACTCCCCATCCCGACGGTACAGGCGCGAAAATTTCCATGGCGAATGCTCTCAGTGCTTCAGGCGTCAGGGTTGAGGAGATTGATTATATAAATGCTCATGGAACCGGCACCAAACTGAACGATATTACGGAATGCAAAGCTATTCAACAGATATTTATAGAGAAAAACCCTGATGTTCCCGTAAGTTCAAATAAAAGCTATATAGGGCACTGTCTGGGGGCTGCAGGGGCTGTGGAGGCAGTATTCTCAATCCTTTCACTGAAAAACGGGATTATCCCTGCAACCCTCAGGCTGGAGGAGAGAGATGATGCCTGCAGGGTTAATATCATAGGAAACAGGATAATCGACAGGCCTGTCCGGTGCATTTTATCCAATTCCTTTGGTTTCGGCGGGAATAATACTTCCATTATCATAAGGAAATGGGAGGATTAGCAGGTGAAGAGAATCTTTATCACAGGTTACGGGTTTCTTGGCTGTTTAGGAGAAACCAAGGAGAAAATGCATCACATCCTTGAAAAAGGCGAGATCAGGGCCGGCATTATAAAGCGCTTCAGCACGGATAACCTCATGAACAATTATGCCTTTGAGATAAGGGATGATATAAATTATATACAGTATATACCAGCATCCCTTCTTCGCAGGATGGATAACCCGCAGAAATACCTGATCTATTCAGCAATGAAGGCTCTGGAAGATGCAGGCATGTCAAAAGAGGATGCAAAAACACCGGCAATCTTTGCCGGAACATCCTTCGGGGGGACAGACTGGACGGAGCGGTTCTTCGTGGATATACTTTCAAAGGGCCCAAAGTTTGCGAATCCCCAGTATTTTCCACCCTCTGTCCCCAATGCGGCTGCCGGTCAGCTTAGCATACTGCTTGAAAACCGGCAGAAAAACCACACCTTCTGTCATAAGGAGGTTTCAGGTGAAATGGCATTATACACTGCCATAAGGGACATGAGATACAAAGGTTCAGATTCAGGACTTGTGGTCGGATTTGAAGAGCTGGGTCTGTTTGTAATGCTTGCCTTTGAAAAAATGAGGGTTCTCCTTAAAAAGGGAGGCAGGTTCAGTCCGTTTATTGCCAGGGACGGCTTTATAATGGGTGAAGGGAGCGCTGCGGTTATCCTTGAAACCGGTGAAAATATCGAAAAAAGAGGCTTCACTCCAATTGCAGAGATTACAGGGATTTATTCAGCCTCCTCCAATGCCGGAATCTATGAGTATCCCCGGGAAAGGGATTTTTATGTTAACACTATGGAAAATGCCTTAAAAAGTGCGGGAATCAGCTACAGTGACCTGAATCTGGTAATTTCCTGCGCCAATTCAGGTATACTGGATGAATATGAAAGGGATGCCCTGGTATGCCTTAATAAAAAGCATGGCGCAGATATCCCTGTCTTTGCCCCCAAGGGCTATACAGGCGAATTCTACGGATCCGGCATCATGAGGCTTGCAATTGCTCTCCTTTCCATGGAGAAGGGTATTATATACCCTCACAGCTGGATAGAAAAGGACCCCGGATACGGGATTGATATTTACAGGACCGGGCCTTTGAAAAGAAAACTGGATAATATCCTGATAAACAGCTTTTCCAACGGCGGATCGGGTATATCCTATATAATAAAAAGATATGAATAGTCCCAGAAAAATAAAGAAAGTAAACATAGGCGGTATAGTTATCGGGGGGGGTGAACCGGTCAGGGTGCAGACCATGACTACCTTTCCCACAAAAAATATCCCAAAGGTCCTTTCACAGATAGAGGACTGCAGAAAGGCAGGAGCTGAGATAATTCGTGTCAGCGTGCTTGACGCCGGCGATGCAGACTCCATAAAGGAAATAAAGAAAAAAGCAGGTATTCCCATTGTTGCAGACATACATTACAATTACCGGCTGGCTGTCGCTTCCCTGGAGAACGGCGCAGATAAACTCAGGATCAATCCCGGCAACCTTGGCGGGAGAGAGAACCTGCAGAGGGTATGTGAATCGGCTCAGAAGTTTCAAAAGCCTATAAGAGTAGGGGTAAATGCCGGATCTCTTGAAAAGGAATTCAGTCTGCATGGAGGTGCTACTCCCGAAGCCCTGGCTGAATCAGCCTTTAAGAATGTAAGGATACTGGAGGAAATGGGTTTTTACGATATTGTCGTATCTATAAAGGCAAATGATGTGGAAAGGACCGTCCAGGCCAATAAGCTTTTCCGCAGGGAGTTTGAGTACCCCCTGCATCTGGGCGTTACCGAAGCAGGCACAGAAAGGTCAGGCACCATAAAGCACAGCATGGCCTTCTATGATCTGTTAAAAAGCGGTACAGGCGAGACCATAAGGGTTTCCCTGTCCTGTGACCCGGTCAGGGAAGTCATGGTCGGGTGGGATATCCTAAGGATACTTGGACTGAGAAAAAGGGGAATAGAGCTTGTCAGCTGTCCGACCTGCGGAAGAAAGAACATAGATGTCTTCAGCCTTGCAGGCAGGCTGGAGGATTCCTTCAGGCATGTCCAGGACTGCATAAAGATAGCAGTCATGGGCTGCCCCGTGAACGGTGTTGATGAGTCCAGACATGCCGACATTGGCGTATGCGGTATAGCCCACAAGAAAGCAGTGCTCTGGTACAGGGGAAATAAGGAGATCACCCTTTCTGAGGAGGATATACCCGGGTATATTAAAAAATATATTGATAGATATATTAAAGAGAAGTAATCTTTATATAAGAGTGACAAAACACGGCAGAGAGGATATGAAGCTGAAGATTCTCATAGTAGATGATGATGAAGCCCTTCTGAACCTTGTTGAGAACCTGTTTACCGGCGAGGGTTATGAGGTCAGTACCCAGAAAAGCGGTATTGATGCTATCAGGTATTTAAGGAGCAATCTGCCTGACCTTATAATCTCTGATTTGGATATGCCCAAGATAAATGGAAGACAGCTCTGCAAAACTGTAAGGCAGATGGCTTCCACCAAAGAGATCCCTTTTATAATGCTTTCAGCCCATAATTCCCCCCATGAAAGGGTGGAAAGCTTCCGATCCGGTGCTGATGACTATGTCCCCAAGCCCTTCAACACTGAAGAGTTTATATTAAGGGTCAATGCCCTGCTTATCAGGTCCGGAAAGATAAAAAGAGATTAAAATTATTTTTTTCTTGTCAGATTTACATAAAAATAGTATCTTTATATAATAATAAGAAATAAGTTTATTTACAAAAAGGAGGGTCACTTCTTATATCCCTGAAAAGGAGGGCTAGAAGTGACTTTTTTATTTAAGAGGAAGGCAGGAAGATGAGTGCAGGAATTGATGATTATGTAAGACAGATTGACGAATACCTGAAAAGCGTTCTCAAGGGGGATATATGTCTTTATTCCGTGGAGGATGTGGGGAGTGCTCAATTTCCAAAAATAATCGTTACCCTGGACAAGAAAGGAGGAGTATCCGTTGAGGAATGCACGGAGGTACATACCCTTATCATGAAAAGGTTCAGGGATGAGGATATACTCAGCCTGTTTTCCCTGGAAATTAGCAGCTGCGGGCTTACAAGAGTGCTGAAGCATGACTGGGAGATAGAGAAGAACACCGGGAAGCCTGCTAAACTGGTTCTCAGAAATGAGATCGAGGGCCAGATCACCTTTGAGGGCAGGATACTGGGCAAAGAGGGAAACAATGTTATAATCGAAGATAAGAACTGCAGGAAAATATCCATAGATTATGACAATATCAAGAAAATACAGCTTGTCATAGAGGAAAGGAAAAAGATATGATAAAAAGCGAACTTATCAGGGTGATTAACTATATTGAAAATGACAAGAACATAAAGAGGGAGATCCTGTTTGAAGCCCTGGAAGATGCCCTGCTGAAAGCAGCCTACAGGACTTACGGCAAGGACAGGGACCTGATTGTTGAAATTGACAGGGAAGAAGGTGATATACATCTACTTCAGAGAAAAAAGGTAGTAGCGGAAGACCCTGAGGAGCCTTATGAAATATCTCTTGAAAGCGCCAGGGAACTCAATCCTGACATAGGGATAAACGAGTACATCAATATCCCTGTTGACAAGGAAAGATTCGGCAGGATAGCCGCTCAGACAGCTAAACAGGTCATTTACCAGAAGATATCTGAAGCCGAGAAAGAAAGCCTTTATGATATATACAAGGAGAAACTCAGGACTAATATTACAGGGACACTGCACAGGATAGAATCGGATGCATATATAGTGAAATTTGACCAGGTAGAAGCTGTAATGCTTAAAAGGGATACGGTTTACGGTGAAAATTTCCGCATAGGAGATATAGTCAAGGCAAATATCGTTGCCGTCCGTCATGACAGGAAGGATGTGGAGATATACCTATCAAGGACTAATCCGGAATTCCTCGCAAGGCTTATTGAACTGGAGGTTCCGGAGATACAGGACGGTATAATTGAGATTATCAATACGGTTAGAGACGCCGGAAACAGGGCCAAAATAGCGGTCAGAAGCAATGATCCGCGAATAGACAGTGTAGGAGCCTGTGTTGGCATGAGGGGGGTTAGAATCCAAAGCGTCAAGAAGGAAGTGGGCGGAGAAAAGATTGATATTGTTCAGTATTCTGATGATATCAAGGAATTTATAAAAAATGCCATTTCTCCTGCAACAATCATATCCATCAGCGAAACAGAACCGGACTCAGTGTATGAGGTTGTCGTAGCCGACAAACAGCTTTCCCTGGCTATTGGGAAAGGGGGGAAAAATGTCAAACTGGCCGCCAAGCTTGTCAAAAAGAGGATAGATATAATCTCCGAAAACGACAAGAAAAAGCAGGAGATGAAAAAATTCTTTTCGGAAAAGAATGAGATAAAGGAAATGCAGAATATCAAAGGTATAAATGAAAAGCTTGCAGCTGCACTGGTTAAGGCTGGTTTTACCTATAATTCCCTTAAAAGGTCGAAAAAAGAAGATCTGATGAAAGTCAGGGGAGTCACTGACAAGACTGCTGATAAAATTATTGGTCATTTTAGCACAGGAGAGGAGGACTGATATGGGGAAGACAAGAATTTACGAACTTGCAAAGGCAATGAAAATTAAAAGCACAGTTATTATTGATAAGCTGAAGGAATTGGGTTTTATCGCCAATAATCACATGGTATCCCTGGATCCCCAAACTGTCAGTATGCTGAAAGAAGCCTTTGAACTCGAAAAAACCGAACAGAAGAAAGAAAAAGACGAAAAAGCGCCGGCCAAGGACAAAGAGGCTTTTGAAAAAAAGCATAAGGCCCCTTCGGAATTTCCCCAGGCTGTAAAGAAACCCAGGCGTAAGAGGAAAAGGGACAGGGATGAAGAAGAGTCCTCCGCCGGGGAGGGTCTGGAAGCTGAAGACAGGAAGTCCGGAGAGGAGGGTGAAATCTACCTTGAGGAAGCTCTCACGGTCAAGGAATTCGCTGAGATTATAAAGGAATCTCCTGCCGGTATTATGAAGGAGCTTATCAAAAAGGGAATACCGGCGAATATAAACTATGTGCTGGATTTTGATATTGCAAAGAATATTGCAAACGAATATGGATATGAAGCCTTCAGAAAAAGCGATGAGCTTGAAACAGCTGTCTGTCCCGATGATATACCCGAGGAGGCATTAAGGCCCAGGCCTCCTGTTGTAACCATAATGGGGCATGTTGATCATGGAAAGACAAGCCTTCTGGATTTTATACGGAAATCCCGGATAGTTGAAGGTGAAAAGGGAGGGATAACACAGCATATTGGGGCTTATTACGTCACGGTAGGGGATAAGAAGATAACTTTCCTGGACACCCCGGGGCATGAAGCCTTTACCGGAATGAGAGCCAGAGGTGCCCAGGTTACGGATATAGTTATTCTTGTTGTCGCCGGGGATGAGGGTGTCAAGCCCCAGACCATAGAGGCCATAAACCACTCCAAGGCAGCCAATGTTCCTATTATTGTGGCGGTTAATAAAATGGACAAGGCGGGGGCAAACATGGATAATGTTAAAAAAGAGCTCTCCAATTACGGTGTCCTGCCGGAAGAATGGGGTGGAGACAATATCTTTGTTCCGGTAGTTGCCATAACCGGTGAAGGGATTGACGATCTGCTGGAGATGATACTCCTCCAGTCGGAGATGATGGAGCTTAAGGCCATGGTGGATGGCCCGGCAAAGGGTGTCGTGGTTGAAAGCAGAATGGACCCGAAAAGGGGACCGGTTGCCACAGTTCTCGTACAGGAAGGAACCCTTCACATAGGCGACCCATTTGTTGCCGGAATCAACTGCGGCAGGGTGAAGGCCATGACCGGGATCAGGGGTGAGAGGTATGACTGCGTGGGACCTTCAATTCCTGTGGAGATACTGGGTTTTACAGGTGTCTGCCAGCCCGGGGATACCTTTACGGTGGTGGAAAGCGAAAGGCTTTCCAAAAATATAGCAGATCTCCGCTGTACAAAGCTCAGAGAGGCAAGCTTTAAGAAACCGGTCAGGATATCCCTGGAGAATCTCTTTGATGAGATTAACAAGGGCAAGCTTAAATACCTGAATATGGTCCTAAAGTGCGATGTGCAGGGCTCCGCCCAGGCAATTCAGGAGAGCCTGAAAAAACTTACAACCGACAAGGTGGAGATTAATATAATCTCGACAGGGGTAGGCCCGATAACTGAAAATGATATCATCCTTGCCCAGGCATCTGATGCCATTGTTGTAGGATTCAATAACCGCATGGATATAAATGCAAGAAAAGCAGCCGAGAGAGAGGGAGTTTCAGTCCAGATCTACAATATAATCTATGAGCTGATAAACGAAGTCAGGGATGCAATGTCAGGGCTTCTGGAGCCTATAATAGAAAAGGTGTACCAGGGGACCACAGAGATCAGGAAAATATACAAACTGCCCAAGATCGGCAAAATTGCAGGCTGTTATGTCCTTGACGGAAAGGTCACCAGAAACAGTCTTGTCAGGATAGTCAGGGACAATGTCCAGATATATGAGGGAAAGCTTTCTTCTCTTAAAAGATTCAAGGATGATGCAAAAGAGGTCGTCCAGGGTTATGAATGCGGCCTTTCGGTGGATAGTTTCCAGGACATAAAGGAAGGCGATATAATAGAGAGCTACGATACCATCGAAAAAAAGCAGGAACTGTAATATGTATGGCAACGAGAGAGCATCGGAAAGGGTTCGATCCCTGCTGTCCGAACTGCTTTTCAACAAGGTCATAAAGGACCCCAGGCTGGAAGGGGTCTTTTTTACCAAGGCTAATGTTTCCCAGGATAAATCGGTTGTCAGGATATATTATTCCATTACAGCGAAACTCGATGATGCCTATGATCAGGAAATTGCCAGGGCCGGCAGGGGCCTGGAGAAAGCCAAGGGATTTATCAGGGGGACTCTGGGCAAAGCTTTGGGATGGAGGGTATCGCCGGAACTTATATTCATTTTCGATGATTCACTGGAAAAGATTGAAAAGATTGAGAAGATATTGAAGGATATTGCAGATAAGGATGCAGGACAGCATTAACGGCATTCTCTTTATCGATAAAGAGATTTATTTTACGACTTTTGACATTATACGCCGGATAAAGAAAAATATAAAAGACAGGGTTAAAATTGGCCATGCCGGAACCCTTGACCCGATTGCCACAGGCCTGGTTGTGGTCCTTCTCGGCAAGGCGACAAGGATTGCTGATATTTTCCATTGTTTTCCCAAAACCTACCGGGCAGTCTTTGAGTTCGGAATTAAAAGCAACACCGATGACATAACGGGGGAAGTAATGGAACAATGTCCCCGCAATATTGATATAACCCGGGGTGAAATGCTGGATATCCTGAAGGGCTTCAAGGGGATATACCTTACAAAACCCCCGGTTTTTTCCGCTAAAAAAATTAAGGGCAGGCCTGCTTATGAATATGCACGGAAAAACATTGATATAGAGATGAAGGATACCCAGAGCATCATTTATGATTCCCGCCTGATTAATGTGCGGGGCAGGCAAGTGGAACTTGAGTTCACTGTATCCAAGGGGACCTATATAAGAAGCATAGCAAGGGATATGGGCGATAAAACCGGCTATGGCTGTGTGATGAAAGAGCTGAGAAGAACATCCATAGGTAATTTTTCTGTTGATGACGCATTATTGCAGGGAGATATCTCAGAGTCTGCTGTCGCCTCACAAATTCTTGGTATAAATGAGGTACTGTATCCCTACTGCACAAATCATATAGACTATAAGACACTCACGGGAAAACTGTCTTTTCCAGAAGAGCAGTGCTGTGCATTACCGCCCTTGTCATGGGGACAGGACTCAAGTTTTTTCATAGTGGGGGACAGGAAATCTACTGTCCTGATGGTAATAAGAAAGGACAGGGATGACACCTGCAGGGTTCTGTACAAAGATGATAACAGGCTTGCTGCTGTATAATGTCATTAACTGAGGCTATAATCCTGGGAATCCTGCAGGGGTTTACTGAATTTCTTCCGGTAAGCAGTTCCGGACATCTTGTTATTATTGAGCACCTCATGGGTGTAAAACAGAAGGGCATTGCCTTTGAGGTCTTTTTGCATTTTGGAACTCTCTTTGCTGTGTTCTATGTTTTCCGGCGTGATGTCCTCGAACTTGCTGCAGATCTTTACCGTATTCCTGTAAAAATCCTTAAAAACAGATCCGGGGATGAAAAAAAGAGTGGCAATCTGCTTATAATGCTGATAATAGCAACCATAGTTACCGGAATAATCGCCGTTCCCCTGAAAAGCTCCTTTGCCATTCTCTATGAAAAACCTGAAATTGCAGGTATAATGCTGGTTTTTACCGGCTTGATACTCATATATGCTTCTGTAATTAAAAAGGGTTTGAAAAGCGAAAATCAGATAAAAGTCTCAGACAGCCTGATAATAGGGTTGTGTCAGTGTATTGCCATAATACCGGGAATCTCCAGGAGCGGTGCAACCGTAACAGGTTCCCTGGCCCGGGGTCTTGACCGGGAGACCGCCTTCAGATTCAGCTTCCTGCTTAGCATTCCGGCTATTCTGGGTGCTTTTATTATGGAAATAAAGGGTATTATGATCGCAGGAATGGATACGGGCCTTATTCTACCCTATTTTGCCGGGACATTATCTGCAGCCTTTTCAGGTATACTGGCGATAAGGATTTTTAAATGGATGCTGGACAGGAACAAGCTCGTGTACTTTGCTGTATACTGTATAGTTGCGGGGATAATTTCTTCACTCTTTTTTCTTTTATTATATAATACCCAAGGTCATTTACTTGGATTTATTTACCATGCAAAGGAAGGGATAATCATATGAAAGCAGTCGAAACGCCGTGGGGCAGTTATGAGGTGTTATACGAAGACAGCAGTTATAAGGTAAAAAGAATTATTATAAAACCAGATAAGAGGATAAGCCTCCAGTACCATAAATACCGCAATGAGCACTGGTTTGTTGTTGAGGGTTCAGGGATGGCTACTCTCGGTGAGAAGGAAATTATGCTGAAAAAGGGGGATTCGCTGAATATCCTTAAAGAGCAGAACCACAGGATTCACAATACCGACAGGAAAAAGGCTCTCGCATTTATTGAGGTTCAGACGGGCACATACCTGGAGGAGGATGACATTGTCCGCCTTCATGATGATTTCAACCGTGCGGGAAGGTGCTGAAATGAATACCCTGTTTTTTGTTATGGCCGGTGGTGCCGGAACAAGGTTCTGGCCACTGAGCACGAAAAATATGCCCAAGCAGTTCCTCTGCCTGTTTGATGGGAAAAGCCTTCTGGAGATGACGCTGAACAGAATAAGCAGGCATTTTGACAGAAATGATATATATATCCTTACCAGAGAGTCCTATATAAACCATATCACTAATAATTACAGCATACCCCCGGAACATATCCTGGGTGAAAAGTATCCCAGGGATACCTCAGCATCCGTTGCTATCGCAGTATATTACAGCCTTAAGATTGCACAGGACCCTGTATGCGTAATACTGCCTTCCGACCATATTATAGAGACCCCCCTGGATTTTTATAATGATCTGGCCAGGATATTTGAAGATCTTAATTGCAGGGATGGTATCTTTACCCTGGGGATAAAACCGTCTTATCCGGCAACAGGCTATGGCTACCTTGAACTGGAAGGCCAAAGCGGGCAAAACCAGCTGTGCCGTGTGGTCTCTTTCCGTGAGAAACCTGATTTATCAAAGGCTTCAGCATATATAGAAAGCGGGAATTTCCTCTGGAACAGCGGGATATTCATCTTCAGGGCTCAGACCATGGCAAAGTACATTGAGGAGTTTCTGCCCACCCACCTTAAAATAAGGGATGCTTTCGAATCCAGTGATTATTACAGCAAACTGGGCGAGGTTCTTTACAGCCTGCCGAGGATAAGCATTGACTATGCGGTTATGGAAAAACTGCAAAACATATACACCCTGCCTGCATCCTTTGCCTGGAATGACATGGGCGGATGGCTTTCCCTGGCCGGCTATCTCCAGGGTGATAAGAACGGCAACTATTTCAATAACAGTATCCACCTTCTCGATGCAAAGAATAATATTGCCTATTCGGAGGACAGGGATGAAGATATTGTGCTTGTGGGAGTGAATGACCTGGTGGTGGTCAGGGCTGACAGGAAAACACTGGTAATTCATAAGGACCATATGGAAGATATGAAGAAGATCACCGAACTTTTTAACTGAGGGAGCTGGAGATGGGCAAAAGGATAAGACTGGCCGTGATATTCGGCGGGAGGTCCGCAGAGCATAAAATATCCCTTTTATCGTCAGTAAGTGTGATAAACACCCTTGACAGAACCAGGTATGATATAGTAAGGATAGGCATAGACCCTCAGGGTCAATGGTTTTTTTACCCGGGAGATTATCTGTGGGATGAGGATGACCCTGCAAAAGTCAGACTCAGGGATGATGGCATAAGCATTGCTCTCGCCCCCGGAACAGGAAGAATGCAGATATTTGACCTTTCCCGAAACAGGGAAATAAAGCCCGTGGATGCTGTATTTCCGGTTCTGCACGGTCCCTATGGCGAGGATGGCACCATGCAGGGGCTCTTAAAGATCATGGGTGTCCCCTTTGTGGGTTGCGATGTACTGGGATCTGCCCTGTGCATGGATAAGGTGGTGGCAAAAAAGATTCTTCAGCACGAAGGCATACCTACCCCTGCCTTTCTGTCCTTCCTTAAAAACCAGAAAGAATCCATAAGATTTGAGGATATATGCTCTAAACTGGGGATGACAGTCTTTGTCAAGCCTGCTAATCTGGGAAGCTCAGTAGGAATAAACAGGGTAAATTCAGAAGGGAGTTTAATATACGCCCTGGAAACCGCCTTTAAGTATGATAATAAGATTATTATTGAAGAAGCTGTGCCCGGAAGGGAAATAGAGTGCTCCGTCCTTGGAAATGACAGACTCACGGCATCGGTTCCGGGAGAGATAGTAGTAAGGGACGATTTCTACAGCTACAAGGCCAAGTATCTTGATGAGAACGGTGCCCTGCTGCTGTTTCCAGCCAGCCTGGAGCCTGAAATTACGGCAAGGGTACAGGAGCTTGCAAAAAGAGCATACAGGGCTTTATCCTGCCGTGGTATGGCCAGGGTTGATTTTTTCCTGAAAGAAGACGGGACCGTTCTTGTAAATGAATTGAACACCATCCCCGGATTTACCCGGATAAGCATGTATCCCAGGCTTATGGAGCTTAGCGGGGTCCCCTACCGTGAACTGCTGGACAGGCTGATTGAGCTTGGATTTGAGTAAAAAGGGCCAGGTATTCTTCCGGAGATACCTGGTGAGGGCGCATTTGTGAAAGTCTGCCTTTTTCGCCCTCAATTATCCTTAATGCGGGGATATTGGAACGGAGCTTCTTTCTTTTCTGAGAAAAGGCCCTTTTCACAAAACCGTAAAATTCCTGCTCTTCTTTCTCATTCCTGAAATATACCTTATTAACGGGAACTAGATGAACCAGTTCTGAATACACTTCAGGTTTCGGCTTAAATACTGAAGGCGGAAGGGTGAACAGGCTTTTAACCCTGCAATGAAGCTGTGTGAACACCGATATGAACCCATAATTGCTGTCGTTTACCGGGGCTTTCAGCCGACGGGCGACCTCCCTCTGGAACATTAAAATATAGTTTCCGAACTGGGGGCGCTGTCTCAGGAGAAACTGCAGAATGGATGTGGATGCTGAATACGGGAGATTGGAAAAAAGCAGATCATTTCCGCATACAGCATAATCATTCAGTTTTATGTCCCTTATGTCGGAGTTTATGATTACTGAGCCCGGAAGCCTGTTTTCAAGGTCTTTTATAAGTCTTTCATCCTTTTCTATCAGAACCAGGGGAAGTCTGCCTGCCAGCATCTCAGCTATGCGGCCCTCCCCCGGGCCGATATCAAATACCCTTTGCGGCTCAAGGCCAAGGATTATTCCTGCTATTTTTGCCATAATATTTCTATCGGTTAAAAAGTTCTGCCCAAGGCTTTTCTTGAAATAAAACCTGTTATTATCCATGAAACAAAGTAATACAGGAAAAATAAATATTTTTCAATAATAATGCAGAATAATCAAAAGAGACTGCCCTATATCTCAAGTTATAAGGTTGATTCCAAGATCTTTTGCACTAATAGTATGTTAAAGAAAAGAGAAATCCTAAGGAAGCTTTTCTATAATTTTTGAAGGTTACCGTGACAGCTGGAAATTGTCCAAAAGACCCAGTAGCAGAGATAACAGGATAAATTTATAACCGCGTTAATTTTCAGCTAAAGCTTCCTCTGTCTATAATAATTTAAGAATCCAGCAAGAGATATTCCAGCTATAAAAGCAATAGTGATATTAAATATTGGTGACATGATGCCTGTTAATAGCGTTATTATCAATGAATCCGTCTTAAGGCTGTGCTTCGCGAGTTCAAGTGCAACAAATACAAGAAGGGCTCCTATGACGCCATAGGGAATCAGGGCTAAAAAATCAGGACTTGCACAAAAAAGAGCGATTGGAAGGAGGATAATCCCGCTGATAATATTTGACATTCCTGTCCTTGCCCCAAATCGGTACTGGGCAGCGAGTCCCCCGACCCCATGGCACATCGGAAACCCGCCAAACGGTGCTGAAATGAGATTCATTATGCCTATGCTTTTTGCAAGCTTATCAGGGTCAATGTCCCTGTTGACAAGATCCTTCATCAGCAGTGATGTCGCGAGGATAGAGTTTGTTATAGTAAGGGGAGCCTGAGGGATTGTAAGAAGCCATCCTCCTTGTATAAAATCATAGAATGAAGGGATACTGAAAACCGGCTTTGAAATAAAATCAAAGTCAGGAATCCCGAACATAATAAAGCCGGTCAATGTCCCGAAAATCAGTATAAATAAGGCAGAGATGTCGGGTATATTATAAAATCTTTTAGCCATCATAAAAACTAATAAGATACATATGCAGATCCCTGCTATAATATAATCCGGGGATATAAACCTTATGGAAGTCCTTATCAGGATGAGAGCCAAACCCAGTTGTATGCCTCTCACGGCGCTGTTTGGTACTATTCCTTTTATTCTTTTCATTTGATTTAGGTATCCAAGCAATAAAAAGAGGATGCCTATGATTATCCCTGATGCCTTGATTTGATCAGCACCCAATCCACCGGCAATAACCACAGCCCCAATGACTTTCATGGGTTCTACAGGAACAGGCATTTTGAAATATAATCCGGTAATCACATACCAGAAGCTGAAAAATAGCAGGATATAGCCCGGATTTACATCTGAAACAACAGCTACACCAATTATAATCGGAATAAGGGTGCCGAAATCACCTACTGCACCTGATATTTCCTCTAAATTCAGCCGGAAATCGGGATATCTGCCCAAATTTTCATTAACTTGCATAAAATCTGGCCATAAATTCAAAAAAAATAGAATCAGGCCGGCAATTGCCTGTATAACCAATTATATAATGAATCAGCTTGATAATCAGTAAATAAATTTCCTTGCTTATTCTGCATCGGCTATGTCAAAATATGTCTGTTGATTTTTTTCCACGCATCCTCAGTTGCCCTCGATAAAAAAAGAAACATACCAGATACAGTAAGGCACTATATGATCAAATCCCGCCAATGCCTAACATTTGTATCATTGATTCTTGACATTCCTGCCCTTTGCGGCTCAAGGCCAAGGATTATTCCTGCTATTTTGGAAATAAAATTTTTATCGGTTAAAAAGTTCTGCCCAAGGCTTTTCTTGAAATAAAACCTGTTATTATCCATGAAACAAAGTAATACAGGAAAAATAAATATTTTTCAATAATAATGCA
>CAYSKJ010000035.1:0-2083 GCA_964431655.1 uncultured bacterium
TTCCAGGCCCCAATGGGATGGTGAGAGCCTGGACAAAAAGACTATCCTTCTTTTGTCTGAGCAGGGTTCTGGCGATACGGTTCTTTTTGCAAGGTATGCCCTCGTATTAAAAGACATTTATGACTGCAGGGTAATTTTATCATGCGACAGCTCTGTTTCAGGACTTTTAAAACACAGCCTGTCTATTGACAGCTTTGCATCTTTCGGGGAAAAGCCTCCGGATTTTGATTATTACTGCTTTCTGCAGGATGTCTGGGGCATACTGAAGCAGGATTTCCTAAAACCCCCGGCTGAATACCCCTACCTCCATGCAGATGATAAGAGAGTAGAGTACTGGAAAAAGAGGCTGGAAAAGCATCAGGGATTTAAGATAGGGATTGCCTGGCAGGGAAACCCGGAATTTCATGGAGATAACCTTAGAAGTTTTCCCCTTAAAGCCTTAGAACCCCTTGTCCATCTGCATAATGTACACCTGTTTTCCCTGCAGAAGGGATACGGCAGTTCTCAGCTTCTATCCCATGCCGCCCGGATGGGGATAACAGACCTGGGACGCGAGCTCGAAACAGACGGGGAGCGTTTTAAGGACACATCTGCCGTAATGAAGACCATGGACCTGGTCATTACCCCCGATACCGCACTGGCACATATTTCAGGTTCGCTGGGCGTCCGTACCTGGATGGCTCTGGGCACAGTGCCCTTCTGGTACTGGCAGGAAAGGGGTGATCAGACCAGCCTGTACCCGTCGATGAAACTTTTCAGGAAAAAACCCGGCGGATCCTGGGATGATGTTTTTCAAAGCATGGCTGAAACCCTGAAAAAGGAACATAGATTGACTGCCAGGGAACCCGGAGAGTACACAGTAATTGATTACGGGTCAAAGGCCATGGTGCAGTGCAGGCACGGCCTGATGCTCCTGGACCGGCGAGATACGGCTGTAAGCCGAAGTCTCCTGCTTTATGGTGAGTATTCCGAGGATGAATGCCATATTTTTTGCCAGATCCTTGATAAAGGTCAGACAGTCGTGGAGGCCGGTGCCCATATCGGTGCCCATACCCTGGCATTATCGGCTCTGGTGGGGAGAGAGGGCGCAGTTTATGCATTTGAGCCCCAGAGTATGCTCTATAATATGCTGTGTGCCAATATGGCCATCAATAACCGGACAGGTGTGAAGTGTTTCCAGGAGGGACTGGGCAGTAAAAAAGGAACAAAATACTATCCCCGGGTGGAAGAAGACCAGGACTGCAATTTCGGAGGGCTTGGGCTGGACAGCGATAAAGAAACAGGGCACAGCGTGAACATAAGGACAGTCGATGAACTGGAGCTTCCTGCCTGCCACCTGATAAAGGCTGATGTTCAGGGAATGGAACTGGATGTAATAAAAGGGGCGCAAGCTACAATAATGAAATACAGGCCCTTTCTATACCTGGAGAATGAAGACCGGGTGAAATCCCCGGATCTGATAAGGTATCTCCAGTCCCTGGATTATCTCCTTTACTGGCATCTGCCCTTCCTGTTCAATCCCTGCAATTACTTCAACAATATGCAGGACAGTTTCCCCGGCCTTATATCAGCAAATATGATATGCATACCCAGGTCATCCCCGGCAGGTATCTCGGGATTTTTCCCCGTAACCGGCCCTGAAAGCTTCTGGGATGAGTACCTGTAAGCCTAAGCTATTTCAGGTTCCTTAAAACAGACATCTGCAGATCCAATATGGTTTTCTGGGAATTCTGATGCAAAGTAAGAAGGTCATTCAATGACTGGTTGACCTGCTGGAATTCTCCCCGGTATTTAGCTCCTGATGGCCCCATGCGCTGCAATGTCTCCCCCATTTTGGCAGTCCTGTCCATAATGCTGTTAAGGTTGTCGGATATAGGGCTCAAAGTCGGGTATGGGACAGGTATCCTGCTCCCTATGTCAGGTGTCTGGGCGGTATGGCCCTGGGGCTTTTGACTGATGTCCCCCAGAGGTTTGTTCTGAGGTGAAAGGGTAACACCTGAAGGTTTTATATCCGGAGCAACAGGGGGCCTGAATCCCTTAATACCCGGGGCCTGAGGCTTGATATCAGGGGAAATGGTTACCC
>CAYSKJ010000035.1:2183-22630 GCA_964431655.1 uncultured bacterium
GCCTGAGGCTTGAGGTCAGGGGATATGGTCACTCCTGTGGGTTTGGGCTCAAGGGCAGGCGGCTTTACATCAGCATGGACAGCATGCGCCCTGCCGAGGTCAAAACCGGATATTGACGGCCTGGGAGCCGAGGCTGCTGGTGATGGCCTTGCAGTCGTGTTTGAAATACTGTTCTGAAGGCTTTTTGTTATGTCAGGGGTTTTGTCAAACAGGCTGGCCATACTGCTTTTGACATCAGCAATACCTCCTGACTTTCCTGCCTGCTGGGGCACTGCAGACTTGATGGAATCTGCTATGGGATTCATATCCGGGACGGCTCTCTGGATTACATTGTTTGCTACACCACCTATAGATGACATAATACACCTCCTATTGGTAAGAAATAATCTGGTTTATTATATTTTCAGGCTTTTTTGGTTTAAAGGTGCTAAATTTATTATTTTTTGATTATCCTGACAGAATTTTCCCAAGGTATTTGCTCTTTATCTGATCAGCAGCAAGCAGTTGTTTGACTGGAGGAAGCTTAAGTATAACCCCCAGGATCGCAGCCATTGCCCTGTGGCTGAAAAGGGCATGGTTGTCAAATATAAGGTTTTGAAGCTTTCCCCTCTCTATGGCCATCATAACTGCCTTATGAGCAGAATTTACAGGGGTAATTACCCTTTCTTTACCCGACACCATTTTTATGCTCTTTGAGGGGCAGTTCTCAGCACACAGTCCGCATCCAATGCATATTCTTCCATCAATTGACACACTGACAGACCTTTCATTGTCTGAGCCTTCACTGCCGGCAAGCTCTATGGCTTCCACAGGACACAGCATGGCGCATTTCCCGCATCCTGTGCAGGTATGGTCAATTACAGGGAAAAATCCGGTGGTGTGCACAGGGTTTAAAAATGCAAACTTCCTTGCGGCAATCAAAGCCTCACAGCAGCACTTACAGCAATTGCATATAAAATTGACCCTTTCCTGGACATTTTCCCCGAACTGGACAAGATTATGCTCATGGGCAGTCTCCAGCAGTGACATACATTCTTTTATGCTGATTTTCTTTGCATAGTCTGCCTTGATAAGGGATTCTGCAGTATTATTGAAGGTCATGCATATTTCCATGGGAGCATCGCATGCCTTTCCCATATGGGACATTTTATGCCTGCAGTAGCATATTCCTACGCCTATTGAGGAAGCAGTTTCAATAACCCGGCTGGCTCTTTGATAATCCAGGACTTTGAGCGAATTATCAAGGGGAATGACACGCTCATTTATGAAGACCCTTCCCAGTTTTGTTTCCCCTTTTGCCATCAGTTCTGTGATAAACTCCTCCTCCACATTTATATACTGGTAAAGGAGCTCTGAAAGAAGCTTCTGGTCAATATCCCCCCTCAGCCTCATCATGGAGAACTCGATAAACCCTGCCATAGGCGGAGGAAGGATATAATATTTTTCATCATTTATCAGCGAGTCCAGGAGTACAGCCCTGGATGCCAGCTCATCGAGGACCTTTTCGGCCTCGGTAATATCCAGTTTCCAGTTTCTGGCTGCTTTTTCAGCGGTAAAGGGTTTAATGGGAAGCAGAGATACAAGCTTCGCTTCCCTTTCACTGAAAAGAATGCTGAGTATCTCAAAGAGTGTATCGCTGGGAGGTGCTCCCTGCGGAAAACGGTTAAGCCTTTCTGTCAGGTCGCGGTAAGCCTTTTTTACCGTATTATGCGCCATGAACCCCTCAAAATAACCTAAACAGGTTTATTGGAATAAAGGGCAGTGCTATGCACTGCCCTTTAATGATATTTCAGTATCAGTCCAGAGGAGCAAGGGCCTGGCTCTGGGCATCCTGGAGAATGAGTTCCCAGCCCCCCTCGGCTTCGTTCTTAAGGTAAAGGTTCGCTGTCGAGCTGTCGGAAACTATAAGGTCATCCCTGAGGGATCCTGTAAACTTTCCGGATATGACCCTGTCCAGGGGAGCACCAATCAGCATGGCCCAGGAGAGGGTATCATAGGAGTAGCTGTAGGCTTTTCCCAGGTAGGTTATTATGACCTCATGCCCGGGACCGTTGGCAATATCCCCTGTTCCCAGGTAATGGCCCGGATCAGGGGTGCCGTAGGTCATCCTGAAGAACTGCAGGCCTTTTATGCCTTTTGAGAACCATTCATGGCAGGAAGGTATATCAGACTCAAGGTCGAAGGATCTATATGCCCGGTCTATCGATTGTTCATGCTTTCCGGGGATATATCTGAGCATAAAGGTGCCGAATGTTTCAAAAACGCATGCAATCTCAGTATAACCGTCTCCGGTTATATCTCCTGCTTTCAGCTGTGATGGGCTTACAGTCAGTACCTTTGAAAAGGATTCCAGAGAAAAATCATATATATACATCCCGTTAATACCGCTGAAGGAGAGAGCCAGCTCATCGATTCCATCCCTGCTGATATCACCGGCAGAAATAATGGATGCTGTCTGACCGATTATCATATTCCAGGAGGAGCCTGCAGGATCCCAGTCATACAATCCGCAGCCCTGGAAAGAACCCACCAGCTTCAGCAGACTGCCCGGACCCATGTCAGCCAGGGTAAAATCCGCGCAGGGCACGGTACCTGACATGAGATTGACCCATGAAGAGGTTGAAAGGCTGTAGTACCACAGGCCATAACTCTCAAAGTTTACAACCGCCTCCAGGAGCTCATCCCCTGTTATATCTCCAGCGATAATTTTGGATGCAGTCTGCCCGGACATCAGATTTACCCAGGACGAGCCTTTGCCTTCGGTATAGGACCATCTCCATATTCCTTTGAAGGCGGTATTACCAAGGCTTATAACAGCATCAATCCTTTCCAGCTCCTCAAAAACAGCTGTAAGCTCCACATTATCGGCAGGCATCGAGAAGGAGGCCGAAACTGAGTAGATATCATCAAGCAGATAGCTGTAGGTGCCTGTCCAGTAAAGGAAATTATACCCGGCTGAAACATCAGCCCCGATGCTGACCGGATCTCCTTCCTCATAAAGGCCTTCGCCGTAGAATAACTCAGCGCCGCCAGCGGGGTCTGCAGAAAGGCTTACGCTGTAATAACCTGACTGAACAGTCATTCCCTGGGCTTTTTCTGACATGGCGCTCTCGGTTGAGTCGCTGTAAACAGCTGTTACTCCGTAATACCATACCTCCGGGCAGGATACGCCGTAATCGGTATAGAATTCATTTATTACGGCTGAGCTGTTAATTTTTGTATAGGTTCCTTCAAGCTGGGAGCTTCTGTAGATATTATAACCGGACACAGAGACTGCTTTGGGCATTGTCCCAGGAGCATTCCAGCCCAGCTCTATCCTGTCGCTGTAAGCCGATGAGGCAGTAAGGCTCACCGGGGCAGGATAAGAGGATACCGTGAAACTCCAGGAAGGGGTGAAATCTATTTCCATATCCCAGGTAACCAGGTTAATCTTCCAGTAGTAGGTACTGCCGGCATTAAAGGTATAGCCTGATGCATCATACTGGTATATATCATCTATGCTGGGGGCATATGCCATGTAATCTGTATAGGTGCCGGCTCCAAATTCGGGCGAGGTGCTTATCAGTATCTGGAAACCCTCAATATCTATAATCTCATCATCATAATACCAGCTCAGTTCATCCAGGCCGGAGGAAATATTGCTCTCCAGGTCAAGGGGGGACTCAGGAGACACTATATCTGGATCAACAGCCATAAAGACATGAGGATCAGGGGCTCCGATATAAGGGTGGTTTTCTGTTCTGCCCGATGCATCGCCGGCAGTTATATAATAGTTCATGACCTGTGTCTGTGAATTTGAAGGTATGGTTGCACCGTAGGTATTTCCTGAGATATGGCTGAGAAGCACATAGCTGTATTTGGAACTGCCTTCCGCCTGGTAATACACCTTAAGCTCGTTTGATATAAGGGCCGATCCGCTGTAAGGAATAATTTCAGCCGTTATGTTAAAACCGCTGGAGGCAGGCTGGTAGGGCATCAGGGGATAGTGCTTTATGTACAGCATACCCCTGTCCGCTATCTCATGGGTCCTGCAGTGCAGGGCATCGGTGCTTTCCCAGGACCCGGTATAACCCTCCACCGTATAACCCGGCATTGCATCCTGGTAAACCGCCAGGGCAGCATTGTCATAGGTAGCTGAACCCGTTATGGGCACAAACACCTTGTCATTAAGGATTAATGAATTGGTATAGGGCTGGTCGGAGGGGGTATAGACCCTGTAAACCTTGTATTTTGTACCGTAGGCCGATACCTGGTTTGCAAAGTAGTCTGCAGTGGCCTCGATCTCATCATACTGGGCATGGCTGGTGGGAACGCTCCTGATAAGGACCTTGTTGGGAGCAAGGAATTTGCCCCAGCAGTCAATATGGTCGATATATGTATTGTTTGGATCAGGGACCGCATGGTAGGTGCTGGCACCCAGGTAGTCATTCATATGCTGGTTGACCTGGGCCTGGCTCAATCCGCTGTTCTCCTCGTAGACCAGGTCGCTGGAGGCTGCGATATAATACCCGTCATTCATATAGTTGCCCCCTGTATGGTAAACCGGCATGTAGTAATAGGGCATGCTCAGGTAGGATGCCATGCTTGATGGTATATTGTTGTCATTGGGGCGTGGCCTGTTATATGGGAAATCAACTATGGCTATGTCATCTTCCCCGTCACGGATAAACCATGGACCGTAATCCCTGGTCCAGTAGGAATCCGTTGAATAGATGGCAAACTCGCAGTTTGCCAGGTTCACGCCATTGGAGCTGTAAAGGGACTCAACAGTGCTCTGCTGGCTGGTACTGGAAACCAGGGTGATTACCTTTGTATGGTTGGAAAGGTCAGCAATAAGGGAGTAGGGTATCCCGAAGGGGTACCTTATCAGCACCGCTTCTGAAGGATCAAACTCAGCCACAGGGCTTACAGACCCTGAAGGAGGCTCTTTACTGCCTTCACCCTTCTCAGGAAGGGGCTTTAATATTTCCTCAGCATCCAGGTAATGACCAAGTCCCGGATTTTTGAGTATTTCTTCAGCATTATCACCGTATTTCTCTTTTAGTATTTCTCTTATCCGGTCATTATTGCCCTCCTGGGCATAAAGAGAAAGAGATAGAAGCATAACGCTGATAAAAACGAAAACTGCGGCCTTTGTTATAAATTGGGTTGGAAGTTTTATCTTAAACATGATTAAATTCTGGCACAGGATTGAAAATAATCAAGAATTTTCTCACCCTGGCAGAAGCGAAGCAAAAGGGACCGAAGCAAAAGGGACGGTTCTTTTTGCTTCACAGCCGGTCGAACCCGAATAAATGCGCATTTTCCACGAAGCAAAAGGGACGGTTCTTTTTGCTTCAGATCAGTAGAAAAAATGTTTTTTTTCGTTATTTCTCCAGCCAGCACGGCTTTCATATTCAACAAAATAAATCTTTACATCGGCCTGACTCTCATAGTCAACGAAGTATATCTTTTTGTCGGCCCGGCTTTCATATTCAACGAAATACCACTTCCCGTCATTATCCTTAGCCTGACTCTCATAATCTACCTTATAGACATTAAGGTCAGCCTTGCTTTCATATTTTACTACATAAACCTTTACATCTGCCTGACTCTCATACTTGACTGAATATACAGTAGTGGAATAAAAGGCAAAGTTAAATGACAGCAGAATAATAATGGAAAGAGTCATCTTTTTCATATCTCTCCTCCATAAAAGAATCTTTTCCTGACATTCTAATAGAATTATGAAATTTTACAAATATATGTTTTATAGAATAAATAATAACTGCTAAAGATCAATTAAATCATTACTGATTAAAACGCAAAAGGCTTATAAACCATCACTCAGGTCTTACAAAGCAGATATAAATCTCCCCATTGCCTGAATTGGTCTTTGTTATAAATCTTGAATTAATCAATTCTCCCCGGTATAATTGAGTATTGTGATTTATATTATTTCCAGGAGGTAAGTTTATGAATATCCTTGCCATTTCAGGAAGCCCCAGGAAGTCCAGGGCAACAGAAACCCTTATAGATGAGGCAATAAAAGGGGTTAGATCAATAGATCCCGAAGCCCTGATAACCAAGGTTTGTCTTATTGATTATGATATCAGGCACTGCCTGAACTGCCTGAAGTGCAGAGATACAGAAACAGAAGAGCCCTATGTAAGGTGCACCATACGGGATGATATGGACAGGCTCTATGATATAATTGATAATGCTGATGCCTATATAATAGGCAATCCCCTGCATTCCGGATATGTAACAGGCCTGATATCAGTCTTTCTTGAGAGGATTGTCTGGTGTTTTGCCGAACCGAAAGGTTCAGTAATGGGAATAAGGGGCATACCGAAACCGAGGAACCCGAAATTGCGCAGACTCGGGACTATCATTACAAATGCCAAGGTTCCTCCGGCATTTAAAATGTTCTGTAATGATGCGGAAAAGCAGATTAAAGCTGTAATGAAAAGCTGTCTCAATGCGAAGGCCACCGCCAGCCTTTATGCAGGGGCCATTGAACTGCGAGGGGTGGAGAGATATATGACCAGGGCATACAATATGGGTCAAAAACTGGCAGGCTGAAAATCTATTGAAGCAAAAAGAACCGTCCCTTTTGCTTCGAAGAAAATGCGATTAAATGCGGGCTATGCCGGATGTGAAGCAAAAAGAACCGTCCCTTTTGCTTCACCGTCCCTTTTGCTTCATTTTGCTTCAATCAAGCAGTTCGGGGTTAGAGGCGAAGAAATCGAGCAAAGCGAGGGCATCTATCTCATTTGCAGCCGAATTGAAGTGTGTATTATCGCTTTCAAGCCTGAAGTCCCGGGGATAGAGCATTCCGGGATTCTCTTCCATGTATTTTATATAATAGGGATAGGTATTAAAAAAATAAAACCCGTGCTCCCGGCTCAGATTTGTTATCAGCTCCAGGTGCTCCTCCTCCAGGGGATAGTAAATAAAATTGGTGTCCAGCCCGGGGTATGCCTTTGCAGAATATACTATCAGGGTAATATTCTTTTCTTTTGCTGTTTCTGCAAGTTTAATTATGGCATTCGTAAAGCCTTCTGCCCCGTACATATACCGGTATTCCTCCATTATTTCCTGATTTTCATCAGCATCACCATAGGTCACGGCATCTTCGTCATAATAGCCCATTAGATTCCTGTAGCGGGAATAAATGAAATCAATTATATAAAGCTTCCTGAGGTTTGCATGTTTTCTGGGCTTCTTCATAAACAGGGGGGCATCATAATCATTGTCAAAGAAATGGAGCAGGGCTATGTCCGGCGAATATTCCATGGCCCTGTTTATAAACAGATCAGCCTCCATGGCGGTATTATACCCGGGAACACCGAAATTCATGACCTCGTATCTTTTGGGCCCCGGTATGCTGTTGAGCTCTCTTTCCAGGATTTTTAGCGTGGTATCTTCAAACCGTATTCCCCATCCGAAAAGGCAGGAATCGCCAAGGCCGGCAATCCTTATACTGTCATCGGCCTTTTTCAGGCTGTATTCATAATCCCTCCATCCCCTGGAATTTGTAAAGAATGGAACACCTGAAAAATAACCGCTCAAATCCGGCTTGAGTTCATAGACCATCCCATCATGGGGGCTGGCCTTAACCATTCCCCCGAGGCTGTAGATGCGTTCCCCCCCTGTGAACTCAGTCTGCTCTGACCTTTCAAGCATGGCCTGCAGACTTTCCCGACGGTTTTCCTTCAGGTATATGATCAGTCTTATACCGCCCTCCATGATAATTAACATAAACAGTACAGAAGAAAGCATCAGCGCTGTATTAACTGCGTAGTTCCCTGCCAGTTTTTTCAGGTTGCTCCGGTTTTTTAAGATATCCTTTACCAGAATCAGGGAAAGGAAAATAAGCCATGATAAAAGCCATAAGATGCCCGTATTGCGCAAAATGAAAGCTATGGCAGGAAGCCCCGGTTTTCCGGGGTAAAGAAGCAGGGGGGGTATTTCCCTTTCCATGCCTCCGGGAGGCTGCCATAAAAGATTCATCTCGTAATCACCGTCCCCCTGGAAATAGGAAACCCTGATATGATGGAAGCCCTTTTCCAGAAAAACCCTGCCTGAACGCCTGCGAGGCACGTGATATCCTCCGTTATCTACAACAATGCTCTCATTAATGTAAACAAAAGAACCATCGTCAGACCTGGTGGAAAAGATATAGTCTCCGGTACTGTCAATCCTTATATATCCCTCCCAGATAATACCGAAATTCTTCTGAGGGTACAGCTCCTGGGCATCACTTATCCTTTCATGGCTTATCCTGGATTCCCTGACTTCAAGCATGGGCTCTGCTGAGAAATCGGCAGATGGGTAATATACCGCGCTCAAACCCCGGGCAGGGACCACCCAGAGCAAAGGCAGGCCTGTAATCAATACTGCAGAAGCTGTCAGGCAGAAAAGGTAAAGATAAGCCCTGCTGATATATCTGAGCATATTTAACCCAAATAAAAAAAGCAGGGCTGATACTATATAAGGCAGAAGCCTGTTCAGGCTTCCCAGCGATCCAGTTTCAATCCTGAATACATAGAGGGTCAGTATATAGAGGGGCAGATGAAAAAGCACTATGGATTTATTAATCTGATGTTGTGATACCCCCGGGGCTGAAATCTTGATTAAAATAAACCTTAAAAAATTATAGGCAAAAACACCCAAAAGCAGGCCGGATATGGCAAAAAGGCCTGTTTTTACAGCAATATTGCTGTAATTTTGTTTATCCCTGGCATGGTCAAGAATCAATATGACAGAAAAAACAGCCCAGCCTCCGGATATAAAAAGCACCTGCTCTTTATGCTTCTTAATTCCAGCCAGGAGTTTGCTCATCATAAGACCAGCCCTAACACTTATTCAGAAGGCTCATTATTCCTTAAAAAAGCTGATCAGGCAAGCATAAAATCATCAGGATCTTTCATATATAACCCAGCTTCCGGTCTTATATCCGCAATGGGAGCTTATAACAGGGCATTTTACCTGGAAGAGAAACCAGATCTTTCTTTCTGCATCACTTAGAGTTTCATAGTTGCCCTGGCCCTTGGATATGACCACATCCGCCCTGTTGAAAATCCTGAGAAATTCAGGGGAGCATCTGCTTAAAAGGGTTCCGGGAATGTCAGCGCCATTGGGAATGATCTCGGCACAGCTTCCAATCCCGCTGTCCAGTGCCTCTTTTAAGGTAACATCATTGATTACCGGGGATGATTTTACTGCATAATACACATCCGGGCTTCCCTGCATATATTGAATGAGAATGCGGTCAAATACAGCTTCACCCGCATTATCACCAAGAAAAAGGACCTGCCCGGCGGATGATATCTCATCATTTAGCCGCTTTACCTGGACAGGATCAAAGGATGAGGCCTGTTCTACTGCCATGGAAAACCTCTGGTTAATCAGGTCTTCATCCCAGCTTGTATTCTTTGCAAAATCCAGGATATTGCCGGCAATTGCAAAGGCAAGGGCTGTGGCAAAGGGATCTTTGGATGCTTCTATCAGCCTCTCTGCTTCCGGTGCCAGTTCAAAGGCCTTCTTTGTCGATTTCTCTTTGATTTTAAGATAAGGGTCGCTGTTGCTCAGATTATTCCGGATAACAGCCTGTATATCCCCTGCTATCTCAGGAGGGGAGAGTAAGAGGTCTGCTTCTGACAGATTATTTAATACCTGCCTTAATATATCTATTATTATTTCTTCATCCCCGGTAATAAGCATGGATGAATCAACTGCCTGCTTTATCAGGCATGGCAGGCACTGCAGTGATGTTTTCATATAATCTCCCTTTCATTTCCTTATCTGATAGAATATCCCCCTGTCCTGGCGGACAGGCTCAATCCTGCCGTCTGCCTCCAGCACATCAAGATATTTATTGATCTCATTAATATGCATGCCGAGTATCCCTGAGAGGTCATAAAGGGTGCAGGGCCTTCTTTTTATGGTCTCCAGTATTGCATTTTCTACATCCTTCCTGTAGGAACGGACTTTTTTCCTCTGGGGGGCACAGGATATTATCTGAACATTCTCCAGGCCCCACAAATCAGCAATTTTCTGCAGTTCTTCCCTGCCGGCTGTCTTAAGCCCCGGCACCGCACCAGGCCTGTCCAGGCTGTTAAGCTGGACAGAATCAGGCCTTATCCTGATTATTGCCTTCTTAAGCTCTGCCAGCTCCTTGCGGGAATCATTATAACCGGGAAGTATGAACACCTCCAGCCATATCTTTCCGGTAAAATCATTTCTGAAATCAATCAGCCCCTGAATATGGCTTTGCGCATGAAGTTGGCTGCAGGGGCGGTTAATCTTCTTAAACACATCCTCCGTTGCTGCATCCAGTGATGGAAGTACAACATCCACACCCATGATATCCCCTCTGACCCTTTCATCCCCCAGCAGTGTCCCGTTGGTGAGCAATGCAAGGGGAATATCAGGTTTCAGCCTCTTAATCAGTTCTATCACATCCCTGATACGGGTATTCAGTGTAGGCTCTCCGCATCCTGAGAATGTTATATAATCAGGGTCAGGATTTTTCTCAAAATAGTCTTTCAGTTCTCCCGCTACCTTATCAAAGGGTATATATTCCATTCTCTGAGCAGTCAGCTTCGTGGTTTTCCCGACCTCGCAGTATACGCAGTCCAGGGAGCATACCTTGGGAGGAACCAGATCCACGCCAAGGGACATTTTTAGCCTGCGGGAGGGGACGGGCCCGAAAAGATAACGGTACATTACGGTCAATCGTATTTCTTTCTAATTTCTTCATCCGCCATGGCGGGTGAAGTAATTGCATTCCATTTTTCCCCGGACCAGGTATTTAAATTCATGTGGGTGGTGCAATACTTCCGGGGGATAGGGTGAGTCCCTATAACAGCCGGAACTTTGTATTTCTCTTCAATGAATCTCTTAAAATAATCAACACGGGGACAGGGCGGATAACCCACGACAAGACCTGTAGCCAGGTGTATGGCCTGGGCTCCGTTCTTTATCATTTCTTCGGGGCAGTATTCCACATTACCGCCGGGGCACCCCCCGCAGGTGGTGTAGCCCACTATCTCGAGAGGCTCCTCTTTGCTGTAGATATCAAAGGCTCCCTCCCTGTTTTTCATGGACCTGAAGCATTTTCCCCCTGCGCAGTTCCTGTACCTGTCACAGATAATAATTCCTATCTTCACATTGACTCTCCTTGTTTATTTTTTAATGCCTTTATTGCAACAAAGCTTCCTGAGCCATAGCCATCCCTGATATTTTCCATATCAGGCACGCCATTATAATTAAAGAGGCTCTGTTTTGCCGACAGATCTGAAAAGCCTGCATCTTTCAAAAGGCTTATTACATCATCGCTGGAAAAAAAGGTGGCGGGCCGGTAGAATCTGCTATTTTCCTTCCTCTGCTGGTACTCCCTGCCCATATCGCTCTCCTTATCGATGAAACCCAGTATAAGACAGCCACCTTTTTCAAGCACCCTGTATGCTTCTTTCAAAGACTGCAGAGCATCGCTTACAAAGCATATGGTGGTAACCATCAGGGCAAGGTCAAAACTCTCGTCCTCAAAGGGCATTTTTTCCGCTACCCCTCTATGAACATCAATTCCCCTTTGGCGTGCTTTTTCGGCCATATTTTCCGAAGGCTCAAGGCCGGTCTGTATGCCCAGGGGCTGAGCAAACCTCCCTGTCCCCACACCTATCTCCAGGCCCCTTTTAAAGGGCGGTATGAGTTCCCTTATGGTATCAAGCTCGGTATTGTACAGTTTCTCATGCTCAATAAACCACTGGTCATATTCCCGGTGATACTTTTCAAAGACATCTATCTTTTCCATAGCCAGTTATTTAATACTCACGACTTTATACGGTCAATAAAATATTTCCTGAATTTCCGCCAGTGTATTTTCCATCACTTTTTTCTGCCTTTTAAAGTGCTTAATCATTCTTTCAAGGCATTTTCTGCCTTCTTTTTCATCTCTCAGGTGCTGGATGCATGCATGGCATAATTTACCTCCTTCTCCCTCCTCCGCCTTTGCCGGCTCCCCTGCCACCCCTGGGCCCTTTCCCCATGCCTTTGCCAGCTCCCCTGCCCATGCCTCTGCCCGATCCTAATCCGCCGGAATCGGCCCCCGGACTGCCCTGTCCGGGGGCATTGATCTCATTATCTTTCTTAATTGCCTCCACAGGGCAAGCTTCCATGGCTTCATCAATGCAGTTGGCATCGGGATTTACAGCATAAGCCTTGTCATCATCCCTCATCTCAAATCCCTCAGGGCATATATCTGCACAGGCACCGCAGCCTATGCATAATTCCCTGTCGACATAAACCATAACCTGCTCTCCTTTCCATTTAATAAAAATATCTTATAAATAAAATGTTATAAGCATATGCCCATTATAAATCAAATAGGATATAGTTCAAGTTATTTATCATGGATTATAGCGAAAAAAAATAATAGGGCTGATAACTAAAAGATAATCATAAGAGCTATCCACGGAATCACATTGAAGATGAAGATAAAAATCTTGTATAAGCCCATTATCAGATAAAATACAGCGTTAAAAGTCTCTCTGGGCATGGGATACATCTTCCCGTGCATCCTGTAGATAAAATTGGACGCCAGCAGCCATAGTACTGTCGTAAAGAGCAAAAGGGAAACATTGATTATAGTGCACCACATAAGAATGCTTTTAAGAGCCTGGATATCCATATAAATCTCCTTTTTTTGAACTTTAGAACTAATATTACTCTCTGCAGTCAATAAAAATCAAATGATTTTGAACTTATTTATCCGTTTATTTCTAACTTTTGTATATACAAACATCTATAATCATATTATAATTGATCAATTTTCTGCAGGAGCTTTTTATGGAAAAGCATAAAGCTGTATTAAGAATACTGTGTACTTTGATATCTGTCGACCGGCATATTGACAAAAGGGAGATAGATGTTCTTGAAGCCTATATGAAAAAAAATCATGCAGGCTGCAATAAAAATGAGCGGCAGGATATTGAAAAAATTGCAAATGCTTTCAATGAAATGAGTACTGAGGAAAAATTCCTTACCATAAAAAAATCAGCTGAATTCCTCAAGGAATGCTGTTCGGAAAAGGAGCTCTACAGGATTCTGGAATGGGCTTTTACCGTTATCTTTGCTGATACAGTATTTTATCCGGAGGAGATCAGAGCCTTTGAGATACTGGGTAAAGCGTGGGGTATAGATGCCATAGGCTGGGGAAAGTCAATGGCCAGGAATCTTGGCTGATCCTTCCTTTCTTCAGCACGGTATAAATTCACGCTATTGTATTTTAAGGACAGCTTTTCAGGTCTGATATTTTCTTTTTGAAATCTGCAGTGGGATTCTTTTCATAGAGATCCTGGTATAATTTCAGTGCCTGGTTCCTGTGCCCGGGGTTTCTGCCGGCCATATACATCTCATAGTAGACAGCGGCCTTCCAGCTGTCCTTTTGGATACTGGAAATCATGGCCTTCAGTTCTGATAAGAGAGCCTGCTTATCATTGCTGTTATCTATTCTGCATTTGAGAAGGCCGGCTTCAAAGAAGGCATCATGGTCCTGCAGTTCTTCTGAAACCTGCAGTGCAAGTCCGCATGCTGTTTGGGCCTCCTGGTTTTTATTATCCTCCATGAGTATCTCAGATTTTCTTAAAAGGGCCGAAACAAGCACCCTGTCCTTTATGCCTGCCAGGGAAAGTATCTTTATGGATTTATTATAGTTTTTCAGGGCTCTTTCGGTATCGCCTATATCATACCATATATTTCCAATGTTTGCCGTGGATACCCCTATGCCCAGCTTGTCGCCCAGCTCTTTGGATACGCTCAGATAAGCCTTGAAGTTTTCAAGGGCCTTATCCAGCCTGCCCATATGCTGACAGGCAACACCGAGATTATTAAGGGTAAGGGCGGCGCCTGCCCTGTCCTTCAGCTCCCTGGAAATGGCGAGGTCTTTTTTGTAATACTCCATAGCCCTTTCATACCGGCCAAGGCAGTCATATACCTCGCCCATATTGCTGTAGGCTATGCCCAGGCTCCTTTTATTGCCTGTTTCCTCGGAGATTCTCCTCTTTTCCTCAAAACATTCGAGGGCTTTGCCGTAATCACCCCTGTTCTTATATATGAGCCCTATATTGCCGATGGCCACAGATACTCCTGACATGTTCCCAAGCTCTTCAGAGATGCCTTTAAGTGTCTGATAAAATCCCATCGCCTCATCGTAATTCCCCCTGAAGAAGCTGATGGTCCCCAGATTACCCATTACAGCTCCGATGCCTTTTTTATTATTCAAATCCCGAAATATCTTTTCTGCCTGCTTATAGTTCTCCACAGCCTCTGGATAATCAGCCATGCTCTGGTAAAGGAGCCCTATCTGGAATACAGCATTGGCATATCCCGCCTTGCTCCCGGTTTCACTGCTGATACTGCGGTAATATTCATAGTGTTTGAGGGCTTTTTTGTAATCACCCTGGGTTTTTATGATATTTGCCACATTAAAGAGGACCTTCCCCATGGATTTCTTTGCCCCGATTTCTTCATACAGTGCCCTGGCTTCCTCATAGCATTCCAGAGCCTTTTCATTATCCCCCCTGGACATATGAACATTGCCCAGGTTCATGGAAGAGGAGGCCCGGGATTTTTTGTCATCGGACTGCATTTTCCTGAAGGTTTCAAAGTATTCCAGTGCCCTGTCGTATTCAGACCTGGCATAGTGAATATTTCCCATAATATTGACAGCCTGGGAATACCACTTTATGTCATTCCTCTCAAGCCAGAACTGACGGTATTCATTGAACAGACTGATACCCTCGTCAAACAGGGACTGCTCGTAAAAGAATAAAAGCAGGCTGTTTAAAGCTTCAGAAAGCATTTCATCATCATTAATTTCCCCTGAAATACTCAGACACCGATAAAACGACGCCCTTGCCGATACACTATCCCCCTTGCCCAGCTGAATTCTGCCGAGAAGTGCGCAGGCTTTACCGGAGATTTCCAGCAGGCTGTGCCTGTCCGCCCTTTCAAGGATACAGGAGAGCAGATCCAGGGCTTTGTCCCATTTCTGTATGATCTCCAGAGATCTGGCTTTGTTAAGCATTACATTAAGCACAGCCTCTGAATCCTCATCATTAATGAGCCCAAGCAGTATATCTTCATAATGAAGGGCATTGTCCAGCATATAGTTCTTTCGTGCATTCTCCTCACATCTTTCATAAAAAAGAACAGCCTTTTGTGTGTCTCCCCCCTTCAGATAGTTGTAAGCCGTATCATCAAGGAACCTTTCTGTTTCCAGGCCAAAGGCAGAATCAAGGGTCCGGGCCAGCTGAAGCCTGAGTTTCATTTCTTCCTTTATGGTTTTGATTACGGCATCCCTCATTATACTGCCGGAAAATGTATAATATATCCTGTCCTCCCTGATGCTGGACTGAATTATCTCCATCCTTTCCAGATTCAGCAGTATACCGGTGTCTTCAAAGCCGAACATGGCAACAGAGACAGCCTTAATGTCATCCAGGGACAGCCCAGCTTTAATCAGTGATAGAATCTGGATGACTGTCTTTGTGTTTTCATCCTCCAGCAGGCTCTCAACCCTCTTTTCCACCAGTTCAGAAAGCCCTGAAGGAATATCGACGGTTTTAATATCCTCTGCCAGCTCCCAGTACCTTATTCCCTTTCGGATTATTTTTTTATCAATCAGCGCTCTGAGATATTCTTTAAGGAAAAGGGGGTTACCGCCTACCTTCCCGGCTATTACCGGGATAGCACCCTTTAGCCCGTTGCTTATGAAACTATGCCCGAATACATTCTCCATGAACTCCTCAACACCATGAATGTCAAAAGGAGCAAGGTAATATACCTGCACATTGCCTTTCTCAAAGAGACTGCTGAATTTGACAGGGCTTGATATTTCCTCTTCGTTTATGCCTGCCAGCATCCTGATGCTTTTTGATTCCTCCCGCCTTAAATCAAGCCGCTGGAGCACGCTGATAAGTATATCCAGGGAACCGTTATCAATATACTGAAGGTCATCGAAATAAAGATTGATACATTTTCCGGATTCGCATGCAAAATCAACCAGAAAAGAGGATAAATTGAAGACTATTATCTCTCTCAATCCCTCATGGCTGTCACTTATTTTTGGGGGGGTACAGTTCTTCAGCCTGTCATGCTCCGGAAGAATAAGACGGAGGTATCTGCCCGATCTGTCCAGGAGAGACCGGGAAGCGAAGGGGATCATCTGTTCTGCAATATCTTTTATCGGCCGGTATTCTGCGTGGCCGGACACCGTGCAGCAGGCATCATAAAAGGGCATGCTGTTCAGCCTGCAGTACTTTTTGTATTCCATAAATAGCCTGGTCTTACCTGCCCCTGATGCACCGCTGTATATGATAAAATCAGGCTTTTCTTCACCTTTTCCCCCGGTTTTAAGGCACAGCATATCAGTTCTTCTGTCAGCAAAGGCATTGCCGAGTATATAGGTAGCCCGGGTATCTGCTGTTTCAAACTCAAATTCCATGCCGGGAAATGAATTAATATCCCTTATAATCTCCTGGCCAGTCCTGTATCTTGAATCCTTGTCATAGGCAGTCATCCTGCTGATTATCCCCCGCAGGACCGTATTATGGATCAAGCTCAGCATTTCTTCCTGGTAGGTTTCATATTGCCTGCGGTTTTTCAGCAATGTGATTACAGAATTGACGCTGGAACGGGATTTAAGCAGAAAGACACGGCCTGTCAGCATCTGGTACCAGACAAGCCCCAGGGTAAAGAAATCCATGCTGAAGTTGATATCTCCATTTACTGCATCGGGTGAAAGATACATCACCGTGCCCTTTATTGCATCCTCTTTCTTTGTCATCAGGTTGGAGAGGCCGAAATCCATTATCTTTACTCTTTTCCCGATAATCATAATATTGTTGGGCTTCAGATCCCTGTAAATAATATTCCTGCTGTGGATATAACCCAGTGCCCGCAGTACCTGGACAATAATACCGGCGGAAGCTTCCATGGTCTGGCATCTCCCCTGCTTGATGAAATCAGAAAGAAGGATTCCCTCCAGGTATTCCATTACTATATAATGAAAATCTTCATCCTCTCCAAAATCATGAACCTGTGTGAGATTCGGATGTTTCAGCCTGGTCATGATCTCATATTCATTCTTGAAATTATCAATACCGGTCTTTTTATGAGAGATAACCAGGTCCTGCCTGATGGTCTTCAATGCGAACACAGCATTATTCATCAGGATATCGTGGACGAGGTATACAATCCCCATTCCGCCTTTGCCCAGCGTATCCAGAACCCTGTATCTCCTTCCAATAAATTCGGGTAAAGGCAGTTTCATAATACTGTACCCTGCAGGGGGAAAATCATGTATGGATTAAAGATCTGAGTCATTCGAAATCTGGCATATTACAGGACTGATCTGATATCGGAGAGTCTCAGCAGGCTCTTTACGGGAAATGAGAAGGATTCCTTAACATCCGGTGGGGATGCATCTGCAAGGTAGAAAGCACCTGCTATGCCTGTATTCTGCATCTTCAAAACCTCCTCGCATGCCTTCAGGGATCTTCCTGAATCAAGGATATCATCAATAAAGATGGATCTCTTCAGCCCTGTATCGTTCTTAAAAAGGTATATGGTCTCTTTCTCGTTTTTCCAGTTAATATAGTGATGCTTGAGGCCGGGAAGCCTGTCATGGGCCTTTTTGTGCTTCCTTATGGCAATTAAGGGTTTGGCGTATTCATAGCTGAATATTCCTCCGAGAATAAAACCCCTGGATTCCAGGGATGCAAAGCTGTCATAATCAGAATCAGGAAAAAGCATGCTGAATTCAAAAAGCACATCCCTTATCCTTCCAGGGTTCTCCCACAGGGTAACATTCTCAATTCCCCCCTCACGCCAGAAAAAGATATCATGAAAACGGAAATAATTTATAATGCTGCATCTCTCTTCCTGATTGAATACAAAATCTGGAATTACTGCCCTGTCCTGGATAATATCATGCCGAATGCTGTTTTTTTTCAGGAATTTTATAAACATTTCCCTGTTTATTTTGTTAAGGTCCACTTCCATTTATGCTACCCCTGTTTCATTATAGCAGAATTTCCGGGTTTTTCATAGAACTTTATGAACTTTCCCTTTCCTTCCCTGGACTGAAGATAATCATCCAGTTCTTTTGAGTGAAGACCATGCCTGAAGAAGATATTTGCAGATAAATTCCTTGTTTTCCGCGCTTCCTGAGATACCTGGAGACAGTGGTAGGCATCGAAGACCGCAAGCCTTGAATCAGGAAGCAGATGGTGGATCTTTTCCATTTCATCCAGAGGCGCAACCTGGTCCAGAGTCCCTGCTAAAAGTAATATCTCTGTTTGTGCCTTTTCAAGCCCTTTAATGTCAAAGGGCCTGAATTCAGCCAGTTCTGAGCACTGCAGTCTTGACAGAGGTTCGCCTATCTGAAGGTAGGGATAGTTGATATCAGGATATCCATCGTCTGCTGTTCTGATATTTGTCTCAAACATGAAAACCACAGACCAGGGACAGTATTTTCTATAAAACCTGATAAAAAAGTCTGATGTGCCCATCTTTTCAAGATACCGGTCAAATCTATCACTGGTGCCGGATGCTGTGCCGCTGATGAGAAGGACTGCCTCCCCCTCGTCATAATAAAGGAGCTTCTGGGCCATGAAAAGGAGCTGGGATACATCTTCAGGCCTCGATGCGATTATTTTTGCCATATCCTCCTTCAGGCCGTTCTTTTCAATAAAAGCCCTGAAATACCTTCTACCGGCCTCACTGCTTCCTGAAGCATCCCTGAAAAAACTCATGAGGAATGCCCTGCGGACATGACGGTAATATTTTGAAATATACTTCAGGCCCATCATGGCAATTCCTGAGCCCCCAAGGATATTAACCTCTCTGTTTCCTAAAATATCCCTGCGAATACTTTCAATGTCCTCAACCACATTATCCGTATTCAGAATTCTATATGCCTGCACCCAGTTTCCGGGCTGAAGGCACTTAACAGGAGAAAGGCTCATGCCACGGTACTCATAGGTAACAACATTAGACTCCAGGCTGAATATCTTTTTATACCTGTCTGCCCAGCCCGCCTGGGAGTAGAGCCGCTGGCCGTCGGTGGGTATCAGTATTGTAGGGGAATCGGGGTCAAATCCGCTGTCAAGCTCATAATAAAGCTTGAAACTGCCGGCATCTCTGTTGCTGTAGTCAACGGGAACTTCTATATACCGGTGATAAAAGTCAGCCTTCAGAACCCCCGGATTAAGGCTGTGGTATGGAATTTCTTCCTCATAGCCGTTACCGGGGATTACGGATCTGAAATAATCTGCCTCCATACTGCCGGCCTTACCCTGCCTTTTCAGGCCCAGGCCCTTGACCCTGACATTTATTCCAAGAGATGACAGGTCTTTACCGATATGCTCTTCAAAAAATATATGCCAGGCCTGTTCAATACACCTGATAAAATAAGAATCACAGGTAATGAAGGATATAATGCTTTTGGGACAATACAGGGCAATGCCTGCACCGCAGGGATTATCCACCTTAAAAGCGCCGGTTACAATGAACTCGGCTTCCTTTATGAAAGGACTGTCCATCATCTCAGGCACCAGGATATATAAAGAGAGAATACAGGATAAAATATTGATTTTTGCTTTATTGCCATTATATTTAATTATAGGTGAATTTTATAAAATTACAAAAGAATGTTGCGGTTTACCCTGTCACTGCATTGGAGGCGGTCTGAGAAATGAAACTGTTTGATCGTGATGAAAATATGAAAAGCATAGGCTGTATAGTCAGGTTTTTCATTATATCGGTAGTCATTATATGGGGAATAATAGGCCTTTTTTATGTAATAGCCTTTATTTTGGCTTTTATGGGGATCAGTCTTCCTGATTTTATATGATTGTATTCTTTACCGATTTTAGTATAATTGGAAAAAATTTGATTAATTTGTAAAGGTACGGCATATTGACATTCCCGCTTCATGACCCTGTTCTAATATTCTCAATACTTATGTCAATAGTGCTGGTTGCGCCCCTGCTTTTTGAAAGGCTCAGACTGCCCGGGATAATAGGGCTGATTATTTCCGGTGTCATAATCGGACCGCATTTATTCGGCATACTGGAGAGGGACCAGACTATTGAGCTGCTTGGGACCATAGGCCTCCTTTATATAATGTTTCAGGCAGGCCTGGAGATAAACATGGAGCATCTGCGGAAAGACAAGCAGAGGACAGCGGGTTTCGGGATCTCGACATTCCTTTTCCCCCTGGTGCTTGGCACAGGGGCTGGTTATTTTCTTCTGAAAATGAACCTGGCGGCATCAGTTCTTCTTGCAAGCATGTTCTCCTCCCACACCCTGCTTACCTTTCCAGTGGTAAGCAAGCTCGGGCTCTCCAGGAAGAGGGCGGTGACCATTACAGTTGGAGGCACCATAATAACCGACAC
>CAYSKJ010000036.1:0-22167 GCA_964431655.1 uncultured bacterium
AACTGCTGATACGATTTTTATCAAGTTTAAATCGTACAGCCGGCATAACTTATCTTTTACCGTTGATAAAGCCCATGTATTCTATTTCAGGGTTTTTGGCCTTTTGCTGTTAATCAGGCAGACATTTCTGAATATCTCTATAAGCTTCTGAGAAGTATACTGCTCATTGAATGGCTGCATGGCACTGCCCCTGAAGAGCACAGGGTCCAGACACCTGTATTTTTCAGGTATCCTTTTCTCCGAGACAGGGTAAAAAGGTGAAAAACCAATTAGTGTATCCTTGCCTGAAAGGTATTTCAGAGTATCCATGTCAGATGAGATATCATTCCCTGGTATTCCGCAGATAAAATAGGTTATGGAATCAATGGAGTATTTTTTGGCAAAGTTAATTATGTTCTCATACTGCACTCTGCTCTGGTGCCGGTTGAGCATGGCCCTTGAATAACTGCTGGCAGAAGCCAGTGTAAGGTTGAGGTATTTCAGGCCTGCCTTTTTCAGCCTCTGGATAAGATATTCATCAAGGGTAGCAAAGTCCAGCCCGTTCATGAAGGTCAGGGAAATTTCAGACTTTTCCCCGTGTTTTATGAGGATACTGAGCAGTTTGTCAAAATATTCCCTGTCGATGGAGATATTATCATCTTCAAAGTTAATCCACAGCCTCTTTTTGTCCATGTTTTTTAAGGCGGATTGGAAGGTATCCAGGCCGGATTTGAGGAATCTGCGGCCGGAAACATCGTATACAGAACAGAAACTGCACCGGTTAGGGCATCCCCTGGTCATTACAAAGCTGAGAGGGTAGCGTGTATAGCCTATATTGCATGCCATTTCCCAGTTTTCTCCGGTACCCGAATCGATTATCCTCTGGTTTTTGCAGGAATGCAGGTTTTCAATTATATCTTTAATATTATTCAGATTATTGCCCTTTATAATGTAATCAATGGAGGAAATTTTCTCAAAGGTCCCAGGAAAGGCCATAGCCCCTGTGCCCCCAACAATAACCGGAATATTGGCATCAAAGGTCTTAATAGAATCCGCGATCTCTGCTATATCCCTGTAATAGCATACTGTAAAGGCCGATATACCCGCAATATCAGGCCTGAATTCCTCCAGATATTTTATTAAAAGCCCGGGGCCTTTTGTATAGGAATTGTATCCTGAAAAGAAAAAGCCAGTATTGGGTCTAAGATATGGATTCAAATAGGAAAACTCTTTTGGGAGGGGCCTTTTTCTTGCCTTGGGGCTGTACAGGTTCAGAATCTTTACTGTATGGCCTTTATCCAGGTGATTTTTCAGGGAAATGAGTCCAAGATGGCTCATTCTTTTAGGTGATGAGTAAAAGTCGCTTATACAGGGTGCTATCAAAAGTATTCTCATACGAATATTCCATGTATTTTATGCTCTGGAGCTAAAAGCATTTTATCCAGATAGATAATAACCTTATTTCATTTCTAAATAATACCCATCTTTTGCTTTAAATAATCCTGATATTACACTATAATATATGCAAAGGCAATTTATAAAGGGATAATAATACGAAATGGAATACAAAAGACTGGACAGTTTCAGGATAGAAATCCCCAGAACCGGTG
Organism: uncultured bacterium; assembly: GCA_964431655.1. Classification (GTDB taxonomy): domain Bacteria; phylum CAYMEV01; class CAYMEV01; order CAYMEV01; family CAYMEV01; genus CAYMEV01. The sequence goes on from CAYSKJ010000036.1 coordinate 1,590, forward strand.
ATATGAACACAAACTGCATAGTTTATATAAACAGGAAGCTGGAAGAGGGAATAAACAAGGATGAATCCCTGGATCAGATAAGAAATGTAGCTTGCCTGCCGGGCATTAAGGGAAGCAGTCTTGGAATGCCTGATATACATCAGGGATACGGGTTTCCCATAGGAGGGGTCGCTGCTTTTTCTACAGATGAAGGAATAGTCTCTCCTGGCGGTGTAGGTTATGATATCAACTGCGGTGTGAGAGTGCTTGCCACAGATCTGCATGCAGATGAGATAAGGGGAAGGCTCGAAGAGCTGACAGGCCATATATTTGCCAATATACCCTGCGGTGTAGGCTCCAAAAGACAGGACCTGAAGGTATCCCGCAGGCAGTTTAAGAATTTGCTGGAGAACGGCTCTCAATGGGCTCTAAACAACGGCTTTGCAACCCGGCAGGACATTGAGTGCACGGAAGACAATGGAAAGATAGAACCCCTATCAGACACTGAACCCTCCCAGAAGGCAATGGAGAGAGGGATTGTACAGCTCGGAACCCTGGGATCGGGCAATCATTTTATTGAGATCGGCTATGTGGACAGGATATATGACCCGGAAGCCGCCAGCATACTGGGAATAGGATCCACCGGACAGGTTACCGTATCCGTTCATTCGGGTTCCCGGGGTTTCGGCCACCAGGTATGTACGGACAGCCTCAATAAAATGGTAAGGGCTGCACAGAAATACAATATAAGGATGCCGGACCGCCAGCTCAGCTGTGCTCCCGTATATTCCCCCGAGGGAAAAGAGTACCTGTCACTGATGGCTCAGGCGGCCAACTTTGCCTATGTAAACCGCCAGATAATGACCCACTGGATAAGAGAGTCCTTTGCCCATATATTCGGTATATCCCGGAGCGGAAATATAAGGCTTGTATATGATGTATGCCACAACATTGCCAAGATAGAAGAACACCTTGTGGACAATCAAAAGGTGCAGGTATGTATCCACAGGAAGGGTGCCACCAGGGCTTTCGGCCCCGGAGACAGCAGGATACCGGAGAAATACCGGAGTACAGGACAGCCGGTCATTATACCGGGAGATATGGGCAGATACAGCTTTATACTTCTCGGCACCGCTGAAGCCATGAAAAGCACCTTCGGAAGCACCTGCCACGGAGCCGGAAGGATGCTGTCCAGGCACCAGGCTATTAAAAAGGCAAGGGGCATGGACATAAAGGAAGTCCTTAGCAAGCAGGGCATTTTTGTTGTTACAGCCGGCAGGAATACCATACTTGAGGAATACCCGGAGGCATACAAGGATATAACCGATGTTGTGGACACTGTAGCCGGGGCGGGCATAAGCAGGAAATGCATACGGCTGAAGCCCATGGGGGTAATAAAGGGATAATTAAAAAAAGGAGTATATAAAATGCAAGACCAGAAAAAAGAGTTCAAAATGAACATTAAAATCGACGACAATGATGCTGTAGGCAAATTCTGCAATATGGCCAATGTCGGTTTCAGCCCCGAGGAGTTTTCCTTTGACTATATCTATTTCCACCCCATAACCCAGTTTGCAAAGCTACTGGCAAGGATCATTATGACACCGGCCCATGCAAAGAGGTTCATGCTCATACTGCAGAAGCACATAGAGCTTTATGAGAAGCAGAACGGCACCATAGAGATTAAGATGCCCCCCCAGGGTTCTTCAAGCCCTGTAAAACATTAAACTTATAGCAATAAGGTTACGTTTTACCGGGAATTCAGTTTTGATTTTTTCTATAAGAAGAATCTTTCAGGAGAAAATATTTCCGCATCCGCCTGAGAAGCTTTATTTGTGTTTTCCTGTTACAATCTATTATACTTAAGCAGAATAATTTTCCCGGTCAGAAAAGTAGGATGGATAATTTTTGCAGTAAGCTTATTAATAACCGTTATAAGACAATCCGTAAACTTGGACAGGGGGGCATGGGGATTGTATATCTGGCGGAAGATACCTTTAAGGGCAGTTTGCTTTTCGCTATAAAGACCATCAAGCACGAAATTCTTTCAAAGTACCAGAAATATGGAATTGACACTTTTAAGAATGAATATGAGGTCATGACAAGGCTGAAGCATCCTAATCTTACCCGGGTATTTGATTTTGGATCTTTCGGGAATGATTACTTTATAGTGCTGGAGTATCTGGACGGCACTGTCCTTTCTGATTTAATAGGGAAGAAAGAGCTTGATTCTCAAGGATGCATAGAGATCATTGTACAGATTGCCAGGGCTCTGGAGTATATACACAGCCGAAATATTGTCTACAGGGATGTGAAACCCAATAATATTATGGTAATGCCTGACAGGGTGAAAATGCTTGATTTCGGCCTTTCAGCATCAGCAAAAAACAAAGAAGGCAAGATAAAGGGAACTCTTCTTTATATGTCACCGGAATCGCTCAAGGGAAATGTAAATACAAGGATGGATATCTTTTCCCTGGGAATTACATTTTATGAAATGCTAACCTGTTCCCGTTTTTATGAATCTGAAAACCTGAATTCTGATTTTATTCTGAAACTGCTTAGGGATTCCGGAAAATTCAAAGCCTATAAAAGGGAAAAACTAGCTGGCAGGATAAGGAACCGCAGCACAGGAAGCATTATTGACAAGATGATGTCATATGACTTGAAAGACCGGTATCTTTGCTGTTCTGAACTAATTGCTGATATAAATGAGAAATTGGGTATGCATTTTGAATATGAGACCTATGATACAAAGATGAGCTATGTTCTTGGTAATACATTTGCAGACAGAAAATCGGAGTTTGCATCATTGACGGGAGGTATTTCATCTCTGAAAGACCATGTTTTACTGATCTATAATGGACCTGCGGGAGTTGGAAAAACCAGGCTTTTTAATGAATTTAAAAAGTACTGCAGGCTAAATGACATACACTATTTTGAATCAAACTGCATTGACCCTGATATTAGCAATTTCCATTCCATTTCAGAGATATTATCCCAGATTCTCACTTTCTGTCCATTATCTCTGCTGGATCTTTACGGCAAATATATTAAACTAATACTTCTTGATAACCCCAGGCTTGATATCTATCACAGGATTGAGATTAAGGATAATCCCAGACTGCTCTATGAGATTTTGGTAGAAAACATATCAGATTTTATTTTAGAATTTTCAAAAGATCGGAAAACCATACTCTATTTTAATGATATTCACCGTATGGATGGCGGTTCGGTCTATATAGTACAGACCCTTATGAAAAGAGCTGGGCTGATAAGTACAGAAGATCGAAATCTTTTAATCTATGCCAGCATGAATAATAATCAGTCAACAGAGAACATAAAGGATATTATCTCCCATGAAAGGACCAGGCTTATTAATCTGCATCCCCTTGATACACAAGGTGTTCACCAGTTTATAGCCAATATATTCGGACCATTATTCGTTGATAAAACGCTGACTTCATCAATAGACCGGCTAAGGGAAAAGGTGGGAGGCAATCCCTTTTTCCTGGAAGAGCTTTTAAAATCTCTTATTGAAAAAAATATCATAATAAAAGACAAAATTTACTGGAAACTACTGAAGCCAGTTGATGATATTGAGGTCCCTGACAATATCATGGAACTGATACAGAATAAGCTCAGCAAATTTTTTGCAGATGCTGATAAAAGAAAAATCCTGAAAATCCTATCCCTCCTGAGGATTGAACTTGATTTACAGACCCTTGATGGAATTATAAAAAGAGTATCAGATATGGAAACTCCAAAAATTCTCCTGGAACTGGAAAACATGGAAATAATACAGTCAGTCAGGAGAGAAAACATGTTGTTTTACTCATACAGCAGCAGTATTATAAAGGAGCAGATTCGCCAAAGCATAAACAATAAGAAAGAAATCAGCCTGTTTTTAGCTGAAACACTTGAAGAGATCTCCAGCAGTAATGATTTTGCAGAAGAGATTGCATATCAGTTCCTTGAGGGCAAAAGCCATGATAAGGCAATACTTTATTATGAAAAATGCGGAGATATGGCAGCCAGTTCTTATATTAATGACAGGGCCCTGAAGAGCTATGAGACAGCACTGGACATATTAAAAAACAAAGTCAGTCACGATACAGAAAAGGAAATAATGATAAGTCAAAAAATGGGAAATATTCTGGAACTCATTGGCAACTGGCAGGGAGCGAGGGAAAAATACAGATTCTGCTTAAGTTTGTCAGAAGAGTCAGGGTATCAGAATCACCGTGCAGACTCCCTGCGGCTTTGGGGTAATATTGAAAGGGCATTGGGAAACCGCCAGGAAGCATTAGAAATGCTTGAGAAATCAGCTTTAATGTATGAAGAAACCGGGAATGACACAGGCAAAGCACTTAATGCAAACGCTCTTGGCACCCTTTATTTTCAGATAAATCAGCATGAAAAGGCTGTTATGAATTATCAAAAAGCCAGGAATTTGTGTTCAAAATTAGGTGATTACAAGGGGATGGGGAACGCCACGGGGAATATAGGCAATATATATTTCTATACGGGGGACTATAATAAAGCCCTTGAGTTCTACAAAATGCACAAGAATACTGCTAAGGAAACAGGCGATAAATTCGGAATAGCAATAGCCAACTCAAATATGGGTAATATCTTCTTTCAGTTAGGAGATTATGAAAAAGCACTGGACTGTTACAGGAAGTACAGGAATTTATCTGAGGAAATCGGATATAAAAAGGGAATTGCAATCGCTATAGGCAATATGGGTTCTGCTTATGAAAGGATGAAAGAACTGAGAAAAGCACTGAAATGCCACAAAATTAAAAAAAATATTCTTGAGAAGCTTGGGGATAAACAGGGGCTTGCTACAGTAAATCTTCACCTTGGTGCAATCTACTATTACATGAATGATTATCAGAAAGCCCTGAAATATTTTGATACTGCAAAGCAAATATCAGAGGAATCCGGATTTAGAAGGGTAGTCGCTTCTGCAACAGGCAATATAGGCCTTATTCATCAAGAAATGGGCCAATATAGCGACAGCATTGCCTATCACCAGAAACATCAGGAGATTAGCCGGGACATCGGCTATAAAACCGGAGAAGCTATTGCTAATGACAATCTTGGATTTGCATACTATCATCTCAGTGACATGGACAGGGCATTGGACCATTTTGATAAATCCATTAAAATTTACACAGATCTGAATATTAAAAACAATGATCTAGTCTACAGCCTGGTTTATAAATCAAAGATACTGAAGGAAAAGAATCGGATAAACCAGGCAGAGGATATCAGCAATTATGCTCTAAAAATCGCTCATGAAATTAAGAGTAATGAGTGCATATTTCTGTCGGAGGTTAACAGTTATGTCGTGCAATCAGTCAAAAACAGGACAGAATCAATCCTCAACCTTCATAAAGTCCTTGAAAGAGACCTTAGTGATGAACAAAAAGCCGATCTCTACTCTGCTCTTTACTTTATTGACAGCAAGGAATGCTATAGAAAAGAGGCCGTTAATCTTTACCGGGAGCTTTATCGAAGATCGCCCCGGTATATTTACAAAAAGCGCATTAGAGAGCTTCTTCTTCCCAGGCAGGCATAAACCAGAGATTCAATTATTTAATTATTTTGTTAAATATGTATACAAGAAGGACTTTATACATCTATGAGCTTTGCCATTGTAAGCCTTGTTTCTTTGTTCAGGGGCTTTTTTTCTTTTTCAAAAAGCCTGTAGATTTCTGGAAAGGGTTTTAGAGCTCTGGGAAACACAGATTTTAGAAAGGATATAAGGACTCCGTAATTCGTTATAGGAATACCGGCTTTTCTTGCAAGTTCCTGCCTGTGCATCATCTCTTTCCTGTTAAGGGTACACCCTCCGCAATGAATGATGAGCTTGTACTCTTCAAGCCGTTCTGGGTACTTAAAGCCAGGGACTGTATCTATATCAAGCTTGCCCCCGACATAATGGTTGAGCCAGCGGGGAATTTTTACCCTTCCTATATCATCCTCCAGGGGATGGTGGGTGCATGCTTCCGATATCAGAACCTTATCATTGGGACGGAGGCTTTTTATTGACAGTATGCCGTCGACCATCTGTCTCAGATCTCCCTTCTGGCGTATGCTCAGTATGGAGAATGAGGTAATGAGTATATCTTCCGGAACATCGGCTGCTACCTGGGGAAAAACCTGCGAGTCGGTTATAACAAGACTTGGCTTTTCCGACAGCTTGGAAAGGGTCGATATAAGCTCTCTTTCCTTGCACATCATGGGTATGGCATCCTGGTCAAGTATATCCCTTAGAGCTTTCACCTGAGGCATTATCAGCCTTCCTTTGGGTGCTCCCAGGTCAATGGGGGTCACCAGGAGTACTATATCCTCAGGGTGAATCAGATCACCCACAAAGGGAGGCTCCCAGCTTGCAGGAGCTATTTCTATAATTCTGGATTTAAGCAGTTCTATCCCTTCGCTGTGCAATGCGCTTACTCTGACAAAAGCACGGTTCTCCAGCCATGATTTTACCTCTTTGCTCATGGGCAGGTCTATTTTGTTTAATACAATAATATATCTGGTCTCAGAGGATTCAAAGAGCTCAATCAGTTCATCCTCAAATGAAAGGATATCCGTGGATGCATCAATAATAATCAATGCAAGATCGGTTTTCTTTATAATTTTGTGAGCCCTTTCTTTCCTCAGTTCCCCCAGCTTTCCATCGGTATCATCTATGCCAGCTGTGTCAATCAGGACCACAGGACCCACGGGAGCAAGCTCCATGGATTTAAAAACCGGGTCCGTGGTAGTTCCGGGAACCTCGGAAACTATGGCAACATGCTGTTTTGTTATAGCGTTTATCAGAGATGATTTGCCCGAATTGCGCTTACCGAAAAAACCAATATGCAACCTGTCGCCCCTGATCGTCTTAGCCATCAGTTTCATCCTTTTCAATGACCGGCAGACCTGGACTTGCCATTACTTTCGGGGATAAAAGCCTGTTCAGCATCTGTTCTGATATCAGATTGTCACGGCGTATTATGGAGATAATGTTCTGTTTTGTCTCCCTTGCTTCCTTTACAACACCTGACATCTTATCGTAGCCTATGACGGGAACCAGCAGGGTTGCAACAGCATGGGAATTAGCAATGTATTCATTTATCTTTTCTTTATTTGCCCTGATATGCTTTATATGAAGGCTTAATTTCCTGCACAGGTTTGAAAATATTTCTATATTTGATAATAGAATATGTGCTATATATGGAAGAAACTGAACAAGCTCCAGGTTGCTTTCCGAGGCCGCAATGGATATGGTATGATCCCCCCCTATAATATGGAGACACACCTGCTCTGCCGCCTCAAGAATAACCGGATTTGTCTTTGCAGGCATTATTGATGAACCCGCCTGTACCGAAGGCAGTATGATTTCTGCCAATCCGCAGTTCGGTCCGGAGGAAAGCAGTCTAAGATCGCCGGACATCTTTTTTACAGAGACTGCTCCTGTTCTGATAATTCCTGATACTTCAATAATCTGATCAATGTTCTGGGTTGCATCCACCAGGTTACGGGACAGCGTCAGGGGTTCTTTCGAGATATTCCTTAATTCCTCCATGACATAACTGCTGTAATCCCTGTCTGCATTAATACCCGTTCCGACTGCTGTTCCTGTCAGGTTTACCTCTCTGACCCAGTCAACAGCCTTGTTCAGCCGCCAGCGAAACCTTGATACAGCATCGGCATATGCAGAGAATTCCTGTCCAAGGGACAAGGGCATTGCATCCTGAAGTTCTGTTCTACCTATCTTTAAGATATCGGAAAAATCCTTTTCTTTGTCCTGGAGGCATGAAAGGAGGTTCTCGACAGATTTATGAAGGATTTTCAGAAGCTTTACGAGGGCAAGCCTGACAGCTGTAGAAAAGGTATCATTGGTGGACTGGGAAAGGTTCACATGATCCAGGGGAGACAATTTATCATAATCACCGTACTGGTATCCCAACTGCCCAAGAGCTGTATTTGCAATCAGCTCATTGGATGCCATGTTGACGGAAGTACCGGCTCCCCCCTGAAATGGGTGGATATTCGGGGTAAGGGTATTGATATTATCCAGGATATGGTCGCAGGCCTTAATAATTGCTTCTGCAATATGGTCTTCCAGCAGACCGGCCTTGTGATTTGCAATGGCACAGGCTTTTTTCACCATGATCTGCGATTCAAACAGGTCTGTTCTGATCCTGTCGTGGGAAAAGCAGAAGTTCTGCTCTGCCCTGTATGTATTTATTCCAAAGGGGTAGCTGTCAGCTAACTGGACTTCTCCGATATGATCTTTTTCTGTTCTCATAATGCTGGCCACAATTCAGCCCCCCTGCCATTATAAGGTTTTATCAACCCTAATGCATGGACCATATTTTCAAAATATTTCCTCCTTTCCTGTAATCAGGAAAAGAAGCTTCTATTTACTGGAATTTTAAGGGTTTTATCAGAAATGTCCATAAATTTCTGGCCCTGTCTTCTTTACGCGAAGCAAAAAGAACCGTCCCTTTTGCTTCATGAAGCGAAGCAAAAAGAACCGTCCCTTTTGCTTCATTTGCTTCACTTGATCATGTCTTTGAGGCCCCCCATGGAGCCGCTGGTAAACAGCACTACTATATCAAAGCCTTTTATATCCTTCAGGATGCATGCCGGGTCGGTCTCTATTGCACACTTTATATTCCTGGATTCCAGAAATCCTTTTATCCCATTGATATCAAGGGGGTTTATAACCTTTTTCAGCGCCCGGTTATCAAAGATAACAAGGCAGTCAAGTAATAGAAACACATTCTTGTACTGTTCGAGAAATACATTGGTACGTGTCGTATTGGTTTTGGGTTCAAATACAGCGCATACTGACTTTCCCGGATAGGAATGCCTCAGGGCTTCCACGGTCTTCTCTATGGCTGTGGGGTGATGGCCGAAATCATCAAAGAAAAGGGTTTCTGGTGTCTCCAAAAAGAGTTCAAGCCTTCGCTTCACGCCCCTGAAAGATGCTATGGCCCCTGCTGCATCCTGCTCGGAAATGCCAGCATGCCTTGCAAGAAGGTAGGCAGCGGTGCAGTTAAGGGCATTGTGAAGACCCTTCAGGTTTGACTCAAGTATTATTTTACCATTTATAACAATGTTTTTGTCATAGCTTACAGTATTGTCATTATGGGAACCGGTGCCGTACGTGATTCTGATGAGGCGGGGATAGGACTCAAGAACCCTCTGAACCGCGGGATAATCCCCGCATGCAATTATCAGCCCGTTTTCAGGGATGGTCCTTATAACCTGGTGAAATGCATACTCGACCCTCTGGATATCAGGGTAAATATCGGTGTGGTCAAGCTCTATTCCTGTAAGGACTAGAATATCGGGGACATAATGGACAAACTTGGGTCTCTTGTCAAAGAAAGATGTATCATATTCGTCGCCTTCAAGGACAATGTACTCCCCTGAACCGGCATGGGCTCCTGTATCAAAATCCCTCGGAATACCACCTATTATGAATCCGGGATCAAGGCCAGCTGAAGCCATTATGTAAGAAATAAGGGAAGATAGGGTGGTCTTTCCGTGGGTACCGGCAACAACAATGGATTTCTTGGAAAAGAGTTCCACTGCCCTGAGCAGTTCCGGAAAACTTGTATAGGGGAGCCGGTTTTCAAGGATATGCTCAAGTTCGGGATTGCCCCGCGAGATGGCATTGCCCACAACAAATAGGCAGCCGGCATTTTTACTGATATTATCCCTGCTGTAGGGCATAAGTACTTTGATATCATTGCTGAGAAGAAAATCGGACATGGGCGGATATACTGCATTATCCGAGCCTTTTATATTAAACCCCTTTTCTTTGAAATATATGGCTGCATTGCCCATTCCGGTACCGCATATACCAAGAAAATAAAGGGCTTTATTCCCAAAGATGTTCATTGCAGAGCCTATTCCTATTTATTAACAGCAAGCTGGAATACCTCATTTTCCCTCAGGGCATTTTCCAGAAGCCTGTTCAGTATCTTTTCTGCCTGCAGGTCTGTAAACTGCTTTCCTGATGGGTAGAGAACGAGAAAACCAGCGTAAATGCCTATATCACCATAACTCTTTGATATTGTACTGCTTATTCTTTTAACCGGTATCTCTGAGAATTCCTCGCTTACATTGGGAAGGAGCATGGCAAAACGGTTGTCGGAGAAACGGAACAGCGCATCCAGCTTTCTAAGGGATGAACTCAGAAGCCCGGCAATATCCCTGACAACCACATCGCCTTTCTCATAACCGAAGGTACTGTTTATAACCATAAGGCCTTTTATCTCAAGAAGGCCTATACCCAGGGGATAATTAAACCGGAAGGACCTCTCGAGCTCTTCGGAGAATATGGTCTTGAAGTATCTGTAGTTCGGCAGGCCCGTAAGCCTGTCCTTAATGACAAGCTCCTCCACGGTTTTCATATTATTATTGGTCAGGGTTATATAGGATAAAAAGGCTGAAAGCCCTTCCAGCAGGTCATTGGCAAAATAGGTGTAATTATCGAGGAAATCAATCAGTATTGCACCATAAAAGGAATTTTTATGGTAAAGGGATAAAAAGACTGTAGTATCTATATTGCAGAGCTGACTGCTGTAAAAAGGCTTTAGAGTCTCGTTCCTCAGGTCGTTCAGATGGCCTGCTCTCTGTCCGGAATGGAGATATATATCTGATATGCCTGATATTATCTGGGCACTTTTATTGATCCGGCTTACCTGTTCCTCGTCAAAGCAGTTGGAATGAACCATGGATGGTGTGTCCTGACTAAGAAAGAATATGTTTATGTGGCTTTTGGGAAAATATTTTTCAAAGATTAAGGACAGTTCGCCGAAGTATTTATTAGATGGCAGGATAAATGCATTATTAAAGACATCATAGCACAGGAAGCAGAACCTGAAGAAGGCCGATCTCTCATTTTCCTGGATGCTCTCTTTAATCTCTGAATAGAATTTCCGGCAGAAATCATCATCATTGATGGAAAAATCTTCATCCATCCATATACCGTTTAATATGCCCACGCTGGAATTCAGGGCTGTGAAATACCTTTCCTTGAAATCAAAATAAAAATATTCAAAGTCGCTGAAATAGGTCTTCAAAAAGGGTTTGGAGATTCCAAAGACCTTGAACATGGCAATATCCCTGTATCTGATGGACATAAAGCCTATTTCCTCTATATCCTTTGATTTCTTGTCAAGATAGGATGAAAGCCCCAGGTAATAATTGTGGGAAAGGGTAAACAAAAGCAAGCTTTCCTGCATGTTTTTCACCTGTATATCAGATAATTCTGAATGTCCTTGCGGTATTCATTTTCATATTCTGCCCATTCAGCTGTGATATTAACAGCCTTTTCTCCCTTATCAAGATATTTCCGCGTCTTTTCAGACCCGGTGAGCATATCAATTGCCATAATGTCTTCCCTGTATTCATATCTTTCCTTTCTCCATGCAAAAGAATCCGGGTAAAGCATTATCACCACGCTAATAATATTTAAGAAAAATTCCAGAGGCCTTATAATCTCCCTGTCACAGACAGCAATCTCAATGCCTCCGCATACTGTGCCCTGGTATTTACTGAACATGGGGCGGAAATAAATAGGCTTATAAAGAACTCCGGGGTTTTCAAGGAGGCTAAGCTCCCTGCAGAGCCTTTCAGGCTCGATGAAGGGTGCTCCCATAACAGAGAAAGGCCTGGTCGTTCCTCTGCCTTCGCTGATATTTGTACCCTCCAGAAGGCATCCCCCGGGATAAAGCAGAGCTGTCTCCAGGCAGGGCATATTGGGGGAGGGAAATCCCCATGGCAGACCTGTCTGGTCATAGAACATGCTTCTTTCATAGCTTTCCATCTCAATGATTTTAATATCTATATCCAGCTTAAGCCTGTCTTTTATATACAGGGCGAACTCCCCTGCGGTAAGACCGTATATAACAGGGATACTGAATTCCCCCACGAAGGACTCAAAGCCCGGATATATCCTGGGCCCTGAGATTTCCAGGGGCATTATGGGGTTGGGCCTGTCCAGCACGGCCAACTGCGAGCCGGTGCCTGAAAAGGCCCGGAGAAGCCTGTAAAGGGACCATAGAAAGGTATAGTACCTGCTTCCCACATCCTGTATATCATATATTATAAAAGAGTTTTCAAAGATATGCCTGCCGTTAATATCCAGGGAACTCTCATCCCTGCCGTATATGCTGATTACAGGTATGTCAAAATAGGGATGCCGGTTATCCGCGAAGGTTTCCATATCCTGGAAGTATCCGTATAAGCCATGCTCTGGAGCAATTATACAGTCAATTTTCATGCCCCGGGCCAGCAGAAGGTCCAGGGTAGGCCTGTAGGATGAATCAAAGGATGACTGATTCCCGGCAAAAAACACCTTTTGTGAGGGTTTGGGCCAGTGCTCCCGTGATGAAATAAACTTATCAGCTCCCGGAACAGTCCTCATTTATTCAAATTCCATGCAGAGAACACTGTAAACATCAAGTTCCCCAAAAAGGGGGGGTTTAAGCCTGACTCCCTTTTTCTGAAGGGCAAGAGATTTCAAATCCCTGGAAAAATCACCGCTAAGGAAATACTCAGGGGAGGGTTTTTCAATTATACCAGTGTTTATATATCGTTTTGATTCCGATATTATCGTTTCAGTCTCCACAAAATCCAGCCTGTCAGCCAGCAGGGCTTTTTTATTGAATATTATGCACTGGGAAAGCAGGTTATACCCCGGTTTCCCGAAAACAATATCACAGCCTGCAACTGCCTCCTCAAAAGCGAAATCACTTTCTGAAATATACATCGTATTTTCCCCCTCCTGCCTTTTTTTAAACCTGTCCCATACAATAAACCTTATGTTATCCTCCATAAGGCATTTATCAAGCTTAATGCCAAAAAGGCCCTGGAGATCAACAGAATCAAAAACCCAGAGGGTGTCAGGTCCTCCGGGGAGAGATTTCTTTATTTTCCGGCCCATGTCCAGGGCTCGTCTGGTAATGAAACCTACAGGCTTCAGCCTCGCATTGAGCCGGTTCTTAAGAGCCAGGGGAAGCTGGAAATAAATATCCGCCATATTATAGCAGTCCAGAAGGTAAATAATATCACTCTTGTATACATTATGCCCCTTCTGGAAATAATCGTAGAAGACCTCTTCCCATGTAAAATTTCCGAGTATATAAGAGGGGATACCGGCCAGCTGCGATGCTGCGCAGGGAATAAATCCTATATCGGTGATAACAAGGTCATACCTGTTATCCCGGATATATTTCTTTTCGCTGTCAATCATATTGTCGGCCTTGTGGATAAAATCCCTGAAATTATTAACCGTGGCTTCAATATCTATAAAAAAGGCGGGACCTGTCTCAATATCAAGGTCAAATTCCCGGTATTCCACCCTGATGCCGGATAACAGAGGATCCTGCCCTATAATGCTTTTATGTTCAGGATTATTGAGTATTACAGTTATATTGAACTCACGGGCATTGTGTTTCCTGAAACAGGAGTAGTCCACCTGGTCATCGGGAAAATCGGTTATACGCCGGGACATCAGAAACCTGACAAGAGCCAGGGATCTTATCAGATGGCCCAAACCGTGGCTTGATATATAGTATGCGATATTAACAGCCATATTCTAAAATGCTTATAATCCGGGATAAATGCCTGTCAAAACAGGAATCATCCTCAAGAGCTGTCAGTATTCTCCTCTGACTACTCGAACCTGGCTCCGCAGTTGAAGCAGAACTTACTGCCGGGAATCTTCTTGGCCTTGCATGAAGGACACTGGTCTTCGGCTGAGAGCTTATTTCCGCAGTTCAGGCAGAACCTGGCATCTGCAGGGTTTTGTGTCCCGCATTCGGTACAGAAGACATGGGCATTCTCACCTTCCGCGGATGCCTGTTTTGATGAATCAGCCTGCTGAGCCGCCTGATTCATCATCTGGGGAAACATCATACCCATTCCAGCCCCGAAGCCCATGCTCATGGCCGATGCTCCCTCGGAGGGATTCTTAGCCATCTCGGTCATGGCATTGGCGGTCTTATACTGCATATACTGGTTCATATCCTTTATAGCGGACATGCTGGAGCGTTCATCTATGGTCTTCTGAACCTCTTCAGGGGGGGTTATGGCCTGAATAAACAGGTCTACCAGCTCTATGCCGTATTTTAGAAAATCATCTTTCAGCCTTAATTTAAGGGCTGTCCCCAGGTTGTCATACATGGAGGAAAGGTCGAATATGCTTTTTAAATTTTCTCCCAGAACCGTATTCAGCCTGCTTACAATAACATCCTTGAGGTAGGACTCAACGGCACTGGATGTAAATTTATCCTGGGTTGCCATGGTATTGATGAAAAGGAAAGAATCGACCACGCGGACCGTAAAATTGCCGAAAGCCCGCAGTCTTATAACTGAAAGCTCATTGTCCCTGAAATAGACAGGCTGTTTTGTGCCCCACTTCATATCCGTAAATACATGCTTGTTTACAAAGAAAACAGCAGCCCTGAAGGGAGATTTTGACCCGAAGGGAATGGAAAGGATTTTTGTTATAACCGGCAGATTCATTGTAGAGAGGGTATGTCTTCCTGCCTTGAAGACATCAAGGGCCTTGCCGTCCCTGAAGAAGATAGCTTCCTGGTTCTCCTGCACAATCAGCTGTGCGCCGAATTTAATATCAGCACTCCCGCTGGGGGGAATCCTGTATACTATATTATTCCCTGTAGGGTCGAAATATTCAAGTATCTCCAACATTATTACTACCTCCAGTCCTTGTTATTGAAAGCTGTTCAGGATATCTTCCCTGTCCTTCCATGCTGATTCAATTTCATTTATAATAAGACGCATCTCTTTTATCTTTGCACTGAAATCCTTCTCCTGGGTTTCCCATGCCTTATTTATTCTTTCATCAAGTTCATCCAGGGATTTTAAGAAGTTTCTGTCGAAATTATACAGCTTTTCCAGTTCTTCCTCATAGACCTTATTATCTCCGAAAAGCCCTCCGAATCCCCTCGGCGAATAGAGCACGGAATTGGAAAGCCTTTCTGTCACCGAACAAATACCGTCAAGGCCGGAAAGATAATCAATAATGCCCTTTTCCATTATCTCGGCTTTCATACGGTCTATGCTGTCTTTTATCCCCAGAAGCCTTTTGGAAATGTATTCCCTCAGTCTTTTATCGGTATCCCGGCTTTTCTCCCGGTCAATATAGCCTCCGTAACCTGGTATCTTGGCAGCAATCTTTTCTATGGATTCAATTAAATCTGACATATCCTCCACCTCTTTGGTACAAAATTAATGATAAAGGTACCCGGGATCGGACTTGAACCGATACGGATGCTGAATCCGAGGGATTTTAAGTCCCTTGTGTCTACCTATTCCACCACCCGGGCAAAACCTATAAATATTGAATAAAATCAGTGTCTAAGGCTATTGCAATTGGCCTTCATTGTCAAGGAAAAAATATTTTCAAAATAACCTAATTTTAATTTGACTAAATGGGGTGAAGGTATTATTATAAGTGCATGACTCTGCGGTTTTGTCCCTGTTTATATTCTTGTAAGCCTACAGGGAGCTTCGCTTCCATTGATCCTGAGGGCGGCATGCCCGCAGAAATACGTGCAAATATAATCATTTAAGGAGTATATATATGTCTGAGAAATTTTTTAGAAAACTTGCGCAGTCAACTATCAGAGAAATTGCAAAGTCATTGGATATCTCCCTGCGAAATAAATCAGCTGAAGACCTTTTTGAACTGGTTACCCTGCATTATATGGAGGACAGCGGAAAATTCTGGGAACCTCTTAACCTCAAGGTTCTGAGCCTGATAGCAGGGGACATAGGCCTTCCCCTGATGGGCGGCGAAGAACCTGATGCCATATCATATATGATACAGAATATAATCACGGCAGAGGAAGGGGAAGAAGAGGAATTTAAGCCGGAGACCCTGACCCAGGATACCGAAGATGAGCAGGAAAATATTGACGAAAAGCTGGATTCGGCAATCGGCCTTGAAATTGATGATATCTCACAGCAGGACGAAGAGAGCGCTCAGGAGCCGGAAAATGTGGGAAAAGCAGAAAATAGCCCGGAAACGGTTGAAATGACTGAAGAAGAAAAAAAACTAAATATTAAATCAAAAGAAGAAACAGGAGGTAGTAAAGAAATTAAAATGAGCCTAAAAGCAAATCTTAGAAAATTAAGGGGTAGAAGTGAGGAAGGTCGAGCAATAAAAGATAAAGTAATCAAGATTATCCACGACATATCCAGTGAGGTAGAAGGAAGCGTCGATATTTTCACTGACGGCTATTATTATGAAACCTATGAATTAAGGGTACCCGGTTCAAAAATCCGTTTCTTTTTCCTGGCCAATAAGCATAATGAAGCACCCATCAGAATCCACTCTTTCAGCATATCTGAAAAGGGCAACAGCGTTGGTGACTCCAAGGCCGAGATGAATATAGATACCTTTGAAGACCTTAATGAGGAACAGATGAAAGCATGGCTGGAAGAAAGGATTAATTATTTTGCTGAAGAGGGGCTCAAACTGACAGACCAGGAATTATAACTACTGGGCACTGATTAAAATTTTAAGGAGTATTACTATGGAAATCAAGGAGCTGGAAAGATTATCGGCTGAAAACAGGGAGCATATAGCGAGGTTTGATTCAGACAAAGCAGGCCTGATATCAAAACTGGGCGAGGAATGCTCTTCCCTTCCCAAAAAGGATATAAAGGACTCCGCTCTTAAGGAAATCGTGCAGGCCATTGATCAGCTCAATAAGGATATAAAAGCAATAAATAAGACACTGGATGAAATTCAAAAGAAAAAGTCTGAAATAACCACAATTGACAATGAACTGAAGGAAATCCGCGATGACATAACGGAATTGAACAGCATCTTCGGTGAGAAACAGGCTCATATCGGCAGTGCACTATATGACCTTATCCACAATAACCCTGAATACAGCACATATAAAGATCTCTATGCTGATTTTGAGAATACAAAGAAAGAAATAGCAGAGCTCAAAGAAAAAAAAGCATTAATGGAAGAACAGGAGAAGGGCATTTTCGGCAAGGTAAAAGCCAAGGTTAATGTCTGGATGATTCAGAGCAATATCAAAAGCAAAGAGAAGGAATTGAACAACCTTTACCCTGTCATCGGCAGCAACCTCATCCAGAGTGATTTTTTCGAAAAGCTCAAAGAAACTGAGCACCAGGAGCTTAAAAAACTTATCCTTGAGACCAAAACAAAACTTGAGAAACAGCAGAGAGATGAAAAAGACAATATCATGCTCAAGGAAAAAAAGGCTGATGAGCTTGCTGAAATGACCGGGAATGCTCAGCCCGATGCCTTCATTAAGGAAAAGGAAACCGAAATAAAGAACCTGGAAAAGGAACTTGGAGAAAAATATTCTGAGGCAGGCATGCACATCCACAAAAACAAGCTTTCTGAAATGCTCCAGAAGAAAGAACAAAAAGACATCTACAACTCAATTACAGAAATTGACAAGAATATTGAGCAGAAAGCCAAAAACATAGAAATGATCAGCTTTGCCATGGAGTTTATTAACAAAAGCAAGGTGCTTGCAGAACTTAAAAACAAAGAAGAGAGGATCAACAGCATCATTGAGCAGAACAGACAGGAACTGGAAACGCTGAAAGGACAGATAGCAGAAACGGAAAAGCAGGTCGAAATAACGAGGAAAAACGCAGGCAACTTTATTGAGATGTAGGGGGTAGGAGATTACCCCCTTTTCCTGCAGAATATAAATGAAGAAATCCATTTTATTTGATATACTGGTCTTTATTCTTTTCATCACACTAAGCCTTCTGGGGCTTAAACTGCTCTTAAGCATGAGCTTTATACTTATAAGGCTGATTGCCCTTATAATTCTCATAGGATTGATTATTTATTTTTTCAGATACAGAGGCAGGGACCAGGCACCAAAGTGAAAAAATGCTTTTTATTTGAAGGCGTAGGGGTTGGAGACCTGGATGAGTTTTTCTTTCATTTCATCAGGGACTTTGAATTCAGGGAACTTAGTATTTTCCTTTCCAAAAAAAGCAGTTACAATATTCCCCGGTCCATAAGCCAGGACAGTAAAGGTGACAGGTACATCCTGGACCAGCTCAATACAACCCATTCAAATATAATTGTTTACCAGAAATTCAAGGCAAAGGGTATTCTGCCGGACATTACGGCTGGTCATTCCCTGGGCGTCTATTCCGCTCTTTATGCTGCAGGCGCATTAAATCTGGCTGATACTGTCCAGCTGGTATCTGACATGCACAGGATAATGAAAGACGCCTTTAAAGATACGGATTTTTTATCTGCAGTAATAATAGCTCCTTCAATACAAAATTTAAGACAGGTTCTTATCTCTAAATCAAGAACGGATAAACCGATTTACATCTCCAATATAAATACTGCAAAACAGGCTGTGGTATGCGGACCAAGAGAAAGCGTAATTTCTCTTTTCGCTTATTACCATGATTTAAGCAAGCTGAAGGAGAAACAGCTGGATATTCCTTATCCAGTACATACACCCTATATATCCGCAATTAGAGAAAAACTTGCCGGTGCCGTTGACGGCCTTGCCCTGAAAGACCCCCTGATTCCTGTAATTAATACTGTAAACCAGTCTTTTATGACCAAAAAAGATGAGCTTGCTGAATATATAGTCTCAAACCTCTGTAATCCCGTGCACTGGCTAAACACTGTCGAATACAACAAAGAGGAAATGATTTTTTATGATATCGGATTACGGTATTATATAAGCCAGCTGATGTTTTGGATTGACAAAAAAACAAAATGTTTTAATTTAAGGAAAAATATTGAAAGGAATTCAGTTATTAATGGATGAGATAACTCTTAAAAATGAGCTGAAAAATCTGATTGTTTCAGAACTGAATCTCTTGGATGAGAATGGTTCACCCCTGGATCCCGATTCTATCGGGGATGAAATGCCTTTTTTCTCCAGCGAGGAGGGACTTAATCTTGACTCAGTGGATGCACTTACACTTATACCCGTTATCAATGAGAAATACGGCGTTGAGATTGAGGATGAAGAACAGGGCCAGGAAGCCTTTCAGAATATCAATTCCCTGGCTGGTTTTATACTCTCAAGGATTTGAATAACTGCCACAATAAAAAAAGGGGAACAGGATTGAGTCCTGTTCCCCTTTTTTATTCTTTTGGCTTTTATCCCATCGGCATAAATTGCTCTGATTTTTCGTATCCTTCGGGAATGGTGTAGTGCCCCTTTTCTGTTTCTTTCTCCTCGGCCACCATAAGCTCCGTCTTCTGGCTTACCCTGGTACCCATTACCTCTGAAGTGGTCTCTGAAAGAACCTGAAAACCCTTTATCTTTTTTAACTCATCCATTGAACCCGGATCGATGTTCTGAAGGGCAGTGGTGTTTACATAAAACTGCTCCAGTTTGTCCTGGTCAATCTTAATGTCTTCAGTCGCCCATATATCACTCTTTATATTGACCATCTGTGACTTCATTTCCATCTGATACTTTTTACAGTTCCATTCCTTTATCTTTTTTGTCTCCTCAAGGGGTGTAACAGTTACTGAGAATTTCATCATATCCATAAACCCGGCCTGCTCAGCGGGTACTATGGATTTGAGGTCGATGGGAAGGCTTGTCTGGAAATATTTCTTCTGGTCATGGTTAATCATGTAGAACTGTTTCTCCTTCAGGTCCATCAAGATAGAGCCATTGTCAGAATCCATCCTGAGATGATCTGCTCCTATCCATATCTCCTGGGTAGAATCCGTTGCATCCTGTGACTGGCCCATCATCTCGAAAGCATCCGTATGGGTTACTGATTTGAGATAAAGGTCCGATGCTGAAAGGCAAGGCATTGCAATCAAAAAGAATGCAATAACAAATAGCATTTTTCTCATTTAATTTCTCCTTTTATTTTATTTTTTTGCAATATATCACTGCATGGTTATTACGTATACAATTTATTTCTGTTTTTTTGAATTACTTCTCAGGCTTTCTTTGCTCTTTTCCCAGTATTCATCCATTTCATCCTGGGAAAGCTCCCTTAAATGCCGGTCATCCTTTTCTATCAGCATTTCCATATTGCAGAACCTTTCTATAAATTTGCTTACGGAACCCCTGAGGGCAAGCTCTGAATCTATCCTGTAAAACCTTGAAAGGTTAACCATGCTGAAAAGTATGTCGCCGAACTCCTCCTGGGCCTTTTCCTTATTATCCGGTGCTGAGTCTTTTGCGCTGATAAACTCCTCAAACTCTTCCCTTACCTTATCTGCCGGCCCGTCAGCCATCTCCCAGTCAAAACCGACCCGGGAGGCCTTTTCCTGGACTTTACGGGCAAATGACAAAGAAGGCAGGGTTTTTACAATATTGCTGAAAATTGAGCTCTTTTCCCTCTTTTCGTTTTTCTTTACATACTCCCAGTTTTCAAGCAGTTCTTTCTCATCTTTGAAATCAGCATCGGAAAAGATATGAGGATGCCTGTTAATCATTTTCCTTATGTTGCTGTCTATTATCCGGCTCAGGTCTTCACCCTGCTCATCCTCAAGAATTTTGGCGATAAACAGGCACTGGAAGAGCACATCCCCGAGCTCTTCCCG
>CAYSKJ010000037.1:0-3404 GCA_964431655.1 uncultured bacterium
AAGGGGACATTTCTAATTTGGTAAAAAAGGGACATTTCTATTTTGTTTTGACAATCTCTTTATTTAATTTGACCAAAACGTTAAACTGATTTAAAATCAGAGGAGGTTCTCTGCAGGCACTAATACTATGATTGATGAAAATACAAAGAAGGAGTTTTTAGTCGAGGCTGAATCACTGACAGAAGAGCTTTATTCAAATATCAACAGCCTGGACCTTCTTACTCCTGAACAGACCGGCAAATCCTTTGACATGATAAATACGGTTTTCAGGGCCGCTCATAGCCTTAAGGGTCTGAGCGGGATGCTTGGATTTAAAAAGATAGCAGACCTGAGCCATGACTTTGAAAGCCTTCTGGATAACCTGAGGATGGGCAAGATTGAATTATACCAGCAGGTTATAGATGTAATGTTTGAGACCACCGATATCTTAAACAGACTTCTGGAAGAAGTAAAAACAGGTACCGACCAGTACAGTATTGCACCAATACTTGTAAAAATACACAATCTGTCCAGCAGAAGCACCGCGGTGGATGACGGCAATATCCAGAATATTATCGACATAGACCCGGATTATCTGAATGTTCTCACAGAATATGAAGAGCACCGCCTGAAAGAAAACACCAAGCAAAAAAGCAATATATACAAGATACATCTTTCCTATTCTTTCGATACCTTTGACCAGGAACTGACCCATACCAATGATCTGCTGAAAGCCGAAGGGGAGATAATTACAACCCTCCCCAATATCCACAGCGAGGATACTGATAATATCAACTTTATAATACTTTTTTCAAGCAAACTTGAAGAAAGCAGTGTCAGTGAGATCTTAAAAGGAACCCGATACCAGCTGGTAAAGCTTAAATATAAGCATCCCGCAGATTACTTCCTGAGACCTGCTGCGGAAACCTCCCATAAAAAAGAAATTTTCCAGGGGCTCGAGGATGCAGAGCACCCTTTATCCCCGGAATATGCCCAGGAAGATATTGTGGAGCTGAAGAGCATAAGCCAGACTGTCAGGGTTGATATAAAAAAGCTCGACACGGTGATGAACATAATAGGCGACCTGATACTTTCAAAGACGCAGATTTCAAGGATAGCCCGGGATCTTATTGCCATGGAGGGTTATTCCGCTATTGCGGATGAACTCCATAAAGCCTCAAAAATACTGGAAAGAAGGTTTAATGAACTGCAGAAGAGTGTTATTGAAATCAGGATGGTTCCTATCGGCCAGAAGATTAACAAGCTTTCCAGGATAGTGCGCAAGACGGCAAGGGAGATGAATAAAAATATATCTTTCAGCATTTCCGGTGAGGAAACAGAATTGGACAAGGTGGTTGTCGAGGAGATTGCAGACCCCATACTCCATATAATCAGAAATGCAATAGACCACGGGATAGAGCCCTCAGATGAAAGAATAGCCACGGGAAAGGCGGGTGAGGGGCAGATTCACCTTGATGCCTATCAGAAGGGCAATAATGTTATCATAGATATTATTGACGACGGCAGGGGAATAGACAAGGAAAAGATACTGAAGACCGCAAAGAAGAAAGGCCTTGCAGATGATATAAGCATTATCAATGACAGGGAGGTATTCAATCTTCTTTTCCTGCCGGGATTCAGCACCAAGGAGGATGTTAATGCCCTGTCAGGACGGGGAGTGGGAATGGATGTCGTAAAGAAGAATATAACGGATCTAAGGGGCACCATAGAGATCAGTTCTGAGAAGGGGAAAGGCACTACGGTAAGGCTTGTTCTTCCCATCACCATGGCAATTATACAGGCTCTTCTGGTGAGAGTAAAGGATGAAAAATACGCCCTTCCCATGTCATCGGTAATTGAGAGCTCAATCCTGGATACAAGGGACATCTCTACCGTTGAAAACAGGGAAGTCATCTTTCTTAGGGGAAAGCCCTACCCCATACTAAGGCTTGGGGATGTCTTCAATGTCCCGGACCCCGCCGAACAGACCAGGAATGAAGAGTATATCATTTATGTGCAGTCAGGCGATATAATGATAGGTATTGTGGTAAGTGAAATGCTCGGGCAGGAAGAGATAGTCATCAAGTCCATCGGGGACCTTCTTATCAATGTACCGGGAATTGCCGGTGCCACTGAGCTTGGCGATAAAAAACCAATACTTGTTGTTGATGTGGGAATTCTCATAAGCAATCTGGCCTCCAAGGGAAGTATTCCAAATGTTTGAGAAGTATTTCAGCCTGAAAAAGAATCCCTTTAAGAAAACTCCGGACCCTGAATTCCTTTACCTGTCCCGTTCCCACCGGGAGGCTTACGAGAGGATGATGTATGCCATCGAAGAGAAAGAGATAATGCTTCTTACAGGCGGTGTGGGAGTGGGGAAGACAACGCTTAGCCGTTATCTTATCGACAGGCTGCAGCCACAGGAAAGCTTCAGGTTTGTACTTATCCTCAATCCCAATTTGCCCGTTACCCAGCTTTTAAGAACTATTGCAGCCAGCCTGGGCATAGAAAAGATTAAAAGGGGCAAATCAGCTGTCCTGGAGCAGATACAGGATGTGTTCTTTAGATTTTATGAAGATGATATCTCATGCGTCATAATTCTTGATGAAAGCCAGCTTATCAGAAAGAGGGATACCTATGAGGAACTCAGGCTTCTGACAAATTTCCAGCTGGATGATGAAAACCTTTTCACTCTTATCATTCTCGGCCAGAACGAGCTGGAAGCCAGGATAGACAGTGAAGATATGGAAGCATTCAAACAGAGGATAGGGGTCCGTTACTGCCTTAAACCCTTAAATATCAAGGAAGCAAAGGAATACATATACTACAGGCTTTCCATAGCCGGGGGGAGCAGGGATATCCTTGATCCTGACATATTCACCAAGGTCTTTAAATATTCAAAGGGGACGCCAAGAATAATTAACAATATCATGTCCCTGGCGCTTTTAAGCGCCTTCAGTCTTGATAAAAAGCAGATTACCCCGGATATTATCCAGGATGTCGCGAAAGAACTCAATTTATAGAGGGTGCAGAGCATGGATATACTAAAGGCAAGAAAAAAAGCAAAAGATATCAAAAGGAACAGAGAGAACAGGGAAATTGATGATTCCATCTCAAAAGCAGGCAAAAAGGAAGAAGAAGATGCTATTACCGAAAAAGAGCCTGATGAAAGGTTAAAAAAAACTGTAAAGAAAAAACCTGGGCGAAAAGGGGAAAAAACAGGCAAAAAAAGCCCGGACAAGCAGAAAAAAGAACCCAAGATACCTGATGGAAATACTGACGAGGAGGAAGAATTCCGAAGACAGATTGTCAAAGAGCTGGAAAAGATGGACACGGTACAGCCGGACCTTCCCGTCAAAGCCAGCCCGGCTGAGGATGCAGTAAAGGCAATGGTCATTAAAGAGGATGATGTTTACCAGTATAAG
>CAYSKJ010000037.1:3414-21148 GCA_964431655.1 uncultured bacterium
TATGATTCTTTTTTCCATTTTAAGGATCTTTTCCATGTATATGTATCATGGGTATTATTTCCATGGTTGTTAAAAAAGGAAGATATGGTAAAATTTCTCGTGTTCAGGATTGGCCGGGAATACTACAGTATAGATATTATGAAGATTAAAAAAATTGACCCTGTTGAGGAAATCACCAGGGTTCCAAATACTCCGCCTTTTGTTCTCGGAGTAATATCCCTTAGGGGAGAAATAATTCCGATCCTTGATTTAAAGAAAAAGCTTATGATAAAGGAGCATGAAGGAATTCACAAGCCCGGCATAGTAATACTGAATGAGCTGAATGCCGGTATCATCATTGATTATGTGGTGGGAGTAAGAGAGATAAAGCTTTCTGAGATTGAGAAAGCCCCTTCAATTGTCGGATCTATTGATTCAGAGTATATTACGGGAATTGTGAGATATAAGAAGATAGTCTTTTCAATCCTGGATATTAACAATCTCATAAGAAAGGAGATTGTAGAAGGCATAGGTGATTTTTTCTCCCGACTAAAGCTATAATACGGAGGTCTTAAATGTCTGATTTTAATTCAATTTTGAATATGTTCGAGAATAATGACCCGGAGAACAAGCTAAGGTCACTGAATATGCTGGGAGGGAAAGACGGGATCTCTGAGGATGATTTAAGGAGAATGTACTTTACTGCCCTGGGGGATAATGACTGGAGAGTCAGGAAAAAGGCAGTTGAGCTGATTACATCCAACCCCTGCCAGAAAGATATTATTGAGCTTATTTCAGCCCTGGGCAATGATACGAATGCCGGAAAGCGGAACTCCGCCCAGGAAGCTCTGGCATTACTGGGTGAGAATGTACTGCCCTATCTTCACAAGGAGCTTAAAAACAGCGACCAGGATGTAAGGAAATTCGTAGTGGATATACTGGGGCTGATAAAGAGCCGCAGCAGTGTAGGTTTTTTGATAAAAATGCTGGACGACCCCAATCCCAATATACAGCTGTCAGCAGTGGAAGCCCTTGGTGTAATAGGGGACAGGAGGGTTATAGACCCCTTTATAAACCTGCTTAAGAATACCAGGAATGACTGGCTGAGGTTCGGAATAATAGAGGCTATCGGCAACCTGAAGGATAATAATATATTTGATAAAATAGAGGCCTTTCTTGAAAAACCCATACTTGTAAAATCCATCATGAACCTGTACTCCAAGCTTGGAGATGCAGGCCACATTCACCATATAATCAAGGTCCTTAAAAGGGGTGAAAAACGTCACATTAGAAGCTGCATCCAGGCGCTCCAGGGCATAAAGAACCGTCTGGAAAAGCAGAACAGGCTTGATGAATTCATCAGATCCCTTTCAGCATGCAATGGCCAGACCTCAACGATATTCAGAGAATTTATCAGATCCGCAGACAGCAATGGCGAGAAGAAATCAGCTTTATTGTTCCTGGGTTATTTTGCCAGCTATGAGGATTTACGGTTCATAATCAGCTTTATAGAGGATATGGAGCTTCACGAAACGGTGGTGGAGGTTATCAAGCATAATATCTCCCAGCTTACAGAACTGGACTATATAGAGCTTCTTTCCATCCAGGACTACCACATTAAAAGGAATGTCCTGGATTTTGCCCCTTATTTCCGCAGTTCCAAAAACCTGAAAGTGCATATCATGGAACTGCTGAACCATCCTTATGGATATATAAGGGGTGCCGCTGTCTCTGTTCTTAAGCACCTTATTGACAATAAGAACGATATAATAAAGGTTATTCCCCTGGTTAATGACCGCTATCCCGATGTTCAGGAGTTTGCCATTGAAACCCTGATAGAAGTAATAAAAAAGCAGGAGGATATTAAGGAATTCGGTTTCATGCTTATAAACCAGATAAGCAGCAGTCCTGATCCTGTTTTAAGAGCCAATTCTGCAAAGATTCTGAAGCATTTTCCCCAGGAAAAGAATATTGAAGCCTTGAAGCTCCTTATGAAGGATGAAGCTATGGAAGTTAGAAGGGAAGCCATAAAAGCTCTCCTCTTTATTTCAGAAAGCAGTAAGATTGATTTCAACCGGTATTATGAACTTGGTATTACAGATGAAGACAGGCAGATCAGGATTATCGCAGCCAATGGTATTCTGTACGGAGACAGGGATGAGAGCCTGAGGATACTGCATTCCTCCCTTAATGAAGAGGATCCTATAGTCCGGGCTCATATATTCAGGAGCCTCTTTCTCCTGGGAAATAATAAAACCCATGGAGTACTTAAAAGCAAACTTGAAACAGAAAATCCCTATGTGATAATTACACTCCTGGAAGACCTTCCCAAAAAGGAGTCCGGGATTTTTCTCAGTACAATCCTGGAGATGATAAAGCACGAGGACAATGAAGTTAGAAAGGCGGCTCTATCAGCTTATTACAGGCTTAAAGGCGAGGAATCCCTGGTACTTATCAAGCAGACTCTGAATGATGCCCAGTGGGACCTGAAGGCTTCCATAATTGAGATACTCTATAATATCAATACTCTGGAATCCCTTATGATACTGTCCAGCCTGGCAAATGATAAAAGCGAGGATTTGCAGATAAGGAAGCTTGCTGTCATGTATATCATTGAATCGTGTGAAGAAGATGCAATATTGAGTATAATCGGCCTCCTCATGGATACAAATTTCTTTAATGATATTATTGAGGGTCTTAAAAATCTTAAATATTCCAGTATAGAGAAATTCACTTTTATCCTGGAAAATATTAAAAGCAGGGAAATAGTCAAGAGTTTGGAAAGATTATGATCACTCAGCCCGATCAGTTCTTATACCGGATGAATCCCATACAGTTCAGGCTTCTCAGGGACTTTATCTACAGGCAGTGCGGCCTCTGGTTTGACGATTCCCAGATGAATTTCTTTAAAAACCGGCTGGTTGACAGGCTTAAAGCACTGGATATAACTTCCTTCAACAAGTATTATTATTATATTCTTTATGATAAGAACAGGGATGAAGAATTCCTAAATATAATTGATATACTTACAACCAATGAAACCTATTTTTTCAGGGAAAAAAGCCAGCTGAAAGCATTTTCTGAAGAGATACTCCCGCTGATCAGGCAGGACAGCCGGGGCACGGAGTCCCCTGAGCTCAAGATATGGAGCGCAGGATGCTCCACGGGCGAGGAAGCCTATACAGTGGCGATGCTGATTTTAGAGACAAAACAGTTTCCTGGCTGGGATATAGACATACTTGCAACAGATATAAGCCCCCGTGTCCTTTCCATAGGCAGAAAAGGGATTTATTCCAAGAGCTCCTTCAGGTCCTGTGAACCTTATTATATTGACAAGTATTTTACAAAGGATGAGTTCGGATACCGCATAAAGGATTCTGTAAGGAGGTATGTGGACTTTGCCCGGCTGAATCTTCTTGACAAGAACAGGCTGAACCTTATAAGAAATATGGATGTTATATTCTGCAGGAATGTTATTATTTATTTTGACCTGGAAGCCAAGAAGAAAGTCATTGAATCCCTCTATGACTGCCTTAAGCCTAATGGCTTCCTTCTCCTGGGCCATTCCGAATCTCTTGCCAGTATCAGCACCAAATTTGAGCTCAGGCATTTCCAGTATGATATGGTATATCAAAAAAAGAAGTTATGAGTATGTCCATCATAGTCGCAGATGACAGTTTTGCACACAGGAAGATAATTGTGGGCGTCATAAGGGAGGTTACCGATGAGGAAGTCATCGAAGCCAGCAACGGGATTGAGGTTATTCTCAAGGACCTGTCAAAAGTATCCCTGCTCATATGCGACATTATAATGCCTCAGATGGACGGTCTTAAGCTGATTCATTATATAAGGATCATGAAGAAGATAAGGGACCTGCCTATTATCGTTATTTCATCAACAGCAGCCGGAGCTGAGGATATACACAAAATATACAGCATGGGGGTCTCGGAGGTTATTCAGAAGCCTGTTGAAAAAGACAGGCTAAAAGAGATCTTAAGGAATTATATATGAAACGATTAAATTTGCTTTCTATTTGCCTGTTAATGCTTTTATTGTCTGTTTCATGCGGCTACAACCTGATCGGGAAAGGGAACTACCTACCGGAAGACATAAAGACCATAAGGGTGGACATGGTCCAGAATGTCTCCTATAAATACGGAATTGAAAGCCAGGTAACAAACGCCCTTATCGACAGGCTTTCCTCCTACTCAGGTATTGATGTGGTCAACAAGGGCAAGGCTGATGCTGTGCTGAAGGGCAGGATAAAGAATTATGTATTAAAACCCATTGAGATAGACCAGGGGGGTTATGTCACCAAATATCAGATAAGCATATCCCTTTCCATGAATCTTTTAAGGCTTGCAACAAATGAAGATATCTGGAGGGATGATGATCTGTATTTCTATAAGAATCTGGATGTATCTCAAAGTATTGTGGATTCACTGGAATTTGAGTCCAGAGCACTGGAAGATATATCTGAAGAGATTGCAGACCGGGTTATTACCACAATCCTTATGAATTTTTAATTATGCAATCCCCTGAGAAAAGCAATGAAGCCCATATATCTTGATTATAATGCCACAACTCCTATTCTGCCTGAAGTTGCTGAATCGATGAAACCCTGTCTTTATGAAATATTCGGCAATCCCTCCAGCGACCATTTTTACGGCTGGAGAGCAAAAAAGGCCATAGAGGATTCAAGGGCCATGACTGCACGGATAATAAATGCCCTGCCCTCCGAGATTATCTTTACCAGCGGAGGCACAGAATCAAACAATATTGCCATTACCGGATACGCCATGGCTAACAGGCAGAAAGGCAGGCATATCATCTCCAGTGCTGTGGAACATCCTGCTGTTCTTGAAGTTCTTGAAAACCTGAAAAACCTCGGGTTTTGCATGAGCATTCTGCCTGTGAATTCCCGTGGGGTCATATCTGTCAGGGATCTTGAAAAGGCTATAACTGAAGAGACGATACTGATTACCATCATGCACTCGAATAATGAAACAGGGATACTTCAGCCTGTTGATGAGATAGGAAAGACAGCCCGAAGACACGGGATAGCATTTCATTCAGATGCAGCCCAGTCAGTGGGCAAAGTACCCGTAGATGTCGTGAAAAGCGGGATAGACCTGCTCTCCATAGCCGGACATAAGCTTTATGCGCCCAAAGGGGTTGGAGCCCTTTATATAAACAGGGAAATAAACCTGAAAAAAGTGATGTATGGTGCAGGCCATGAGCGAAACCTGAGGCCTGGCACAGAAAACCTTCTTGAAATAACAGGCCTGGGCAAAGCATGTGAAATCATGAACCGGAACATGAAGGAAAACATGGTTTATCTGTCGGATAAGAGGGATTATATAGCCAGACTGTTAACAGAAGCAGTAAAGGATGCCCTGGTGATTACTGATCTGGATAATTCACTGCCCAATACCCTAAACATTGCCTTCCCTGGAATATCAGGAAGGAGGCTTGCCGCTGTTGTACAGGGAATAGCCGTAAGTGCGGGCTCAGCATGCCATGCCGATTCTGAAGAGGCTTCATATGTTTTAAGGGCCATGGGGATTTCCCCGGAGTATATCCTCGGGGCCCTGAGGATATCAGTTGGATTGCCTACCACAAGAAAAGAAGCAGATAGTGCCTGCAGGATAATTGCAGAGGCGGTATCAGCCCTGAGCGTTAAATCTGCCGGCTCTACGCCAAAAAATGATAAATCAGGTTTAATCAAGCTTACGGCTTTGAGCGAAAATCTGGGCTGTTCATGTAAATTAGACCAGGACATCCTCTCCGGAATAATGAGCAAATTTTGCGTTAAACCGTCGGATAAAATCCTGGTCTCAAATGATACATCCGATGACTCAGCTGTTTATGATATCGGGAACAATAAGGCCATAGTCTCTTCGGTGGATTTCTTCACCCCTGTTGTTGATGATCCCTTCTGGTTCGGCCAGATAGCCTGTGCCAACGCCCTGAGCGATATATATGCCATGGGAGCAAAGCCCATTTTTGCTCTTAATCTGCTCTGTTATCCCCTCAAAATTCTACCGGAACCTGTCCTCGAGAGGATACTGCAGGGTGCTCTGGAAAAGGCCCGGGAGGCTGGCATAAGCATCATAGGCGGTCATTCTATTGAAGACCGGGAACTGAAATACGGCCTGGCAGTTACCGGGATGGTTGACTGCGACAGGATTATCCGAAACAATACAGCAGAAGATGGTGATCTTATAGCTATTACCAAGCCCCTGGGAAACGGAATAATCTGTTCTGCCATGAACCGGGAGCTTATAAAGGCTTCTGATGCGGAATCTACCATGAGACTCATGGCTGAGCTTAATGACAGGATAGATGTTTTTTCCCTTTTTCCTGTTAATGCCTGTACTGATATTACAGGGTTCGGCCTTCTTGGACATATCTGGGAGATGATACAGGACAAAGGTCTTGAGGCGTTTATTTCAATGGACAGGGTGCCGGTGATTGATCCGGCCTATGAAATGCTGTCAGCAGGCATAATCCCCCATAAAACAAAAAAGAACCTGAAATATATATCCTCCCGGCTTGAATGCTCAGGAAAAATTACAGAACACGACAGGCTTATCCTGGCTGATGCGCAGACATCCGGTGGCCTGCTAATGGCATTTCCGGAAAGGTTTGAAGGGGATATTACTGATTATTGCGGTGAAAGGGGTCTTTTTTTTAGGGTTATCGGAAGGCTTTGCAAAACACAAAGTTCCTTTATCCGGATAGAGCGCTGATCAGGAATTTTTTAAGCCCAGAACCCTGAATGTTCTTTCCCTGAACTGATCAAATCTTTCCCTTATAAGCTCCCTGAATCTCTCATTTGTATACTGGAGGACGGGATACCACAGCCCGTTTTCATATCTGACCCTGAACCCCCAGTATATGCTGTCGATATATATACAGGCAAGAGCTTCATGACCTTCCAGGGCGCGGGACAGATTATAGGCCACAGAGCTTATAGCCGGTGCTATATAGGGGAAATAGCCCTTCTGTCTGACCTGGTGATTCAGGGTTTCAATGCATCTGCTCAGGGACAAGGCATCTTCTGCGCTTGAGCTCTCAACGCAGGGTACAGCAATTACGCCCTCATTGTGGGGACCGAATATCTGCCCCTTTTTATAAAAGTCGAAAAAGCCCCTTTTTTCAAGGATGTAGTTTGCCCTGGCCGCCATTACTCCCAGTCCCATACCCGTTATCTGGCATGACAGAAGTTTCAGCTTCATTTGCAGATAGGTGCACAAAATGTCAACGGGATCGCTTACTATTATTATGCTTCCATGGTAGCTTCCCCTGCCCAGGGTATAAATGAGGGTCTCAAGTATACGGCTGTTGCCGGGGAACTGAATATCACGGACATTGGCCTGCTTTTCGGTTAAAGGGGGTATCTGGGCTGCTGCCGAAAATATAATTATATCAAAGGCGGGTATTTTTGAAATATCATCCAGTATTACCACAGGAACCTGTTTTTTCTGAAAGGGAGGGTGGAGCTGGTTTATCTCCATCTCATATCTCTCTGCAAGCTCTTTTTTCCTGTCATATACTGCTATATGACTGACCCGGTCTGCATCCAGCAGCATTCTCAGTCCCGTAAGAAGAGTGCCTCCCACATTACCAAGACCGTAGATAAGAATGCTTTTGGGCCGGTTTTGTTTCTCAGTTATCCGTAATACCTCGGGTTCATATTCCTTGTTTACATAAAGGATATCATTACCGGATATTTCAGGCCTTGAGTATTTTATCAGATTGTCCAGAGGGTTTTTCGGGTCGATATCCTGAACCGGCATAAGCTCCCCGTGGATTCTTCTATCATATTCTATTCGTTCAATCCGCAATAAATATTCCCCTTTTCATATTTCAGAACATAATATTGAATCTTTAGCGCATGTCCATATCTTTTTCAATGAGTCCGGGAAAAAGGCCGGAATGACTTTTGAAGATGTAAAATCAGGGATTGCTTCCCTTTAATACCCCAAGAATTGTATCAAGCTTAAATTTCTGCAGTGCAAGGCCTCCGATCCCAAAGGCTGTAATTGCAAAACCCAGTGAGTAGTCCTTTGCCAGGAAAATTATAATAAGCCCCAGCAGTACTGCAAAAGTAAATCCGCCGATTCCCATGATAAGCCTTATAAACTGTTTTCGGCCAGATTTCAGTATCTTCTTTCTTTCTTTTTCTGATATATATTCAATATCGCTCATGCTTGCAAATGACATGACAAATCCCATAAAAAGCAGGGCCAGGCTAAGGTATCTGAATTTATAATCCAGGGCCGGGGAAAAGAAATACAGGATAAGATAAGCAAATCCCAGGATAAAAAACGGATAGCCAAGATAGGATATAAAATGAAAGGTTTTTTTTATCTTTAATATCTTTTCCAGAGCAGAATGCATGTCTTTCCTCCTTTATTAATGAGAAACCGGCTATATTGCCGCTGATATCAATCTCTGTCCGGTATCATCGATTAGTCTAAGCAATAGTATAAAATCTTTTCAGTGTGTCTATATCTTTTTCTATAAGCTTTGAAAGCATTTCCTGCTTACCCGGGATATAAAGGGGATTATAGACGGGAATCCTGGGATTTTCGAGCACCTCCTGGACATTCTGAAGTATCAGGTTTTTCTTTTTTGTATCCAGGTAAATCTCCTCAATGTCTTTAAAGAGAGCCCAGGCGTTTTCAAGAGCACACTGAGAGAATACTATACGGTTGTTTATACTGACATTTTTCTGCATCTCATAAGGGCAGAAGGGCAGTAAATAAAGCATAGACCGGTTCAATGGCTCTTCCAGGTCCATATAATCAATAATGCTGTCGCCTCCGGCAAAGGGATACATCATGTGCTCCTCATACCAGCTGTGAAGCCTTGGTATGTGGAAGACAGATTCCGATGGAATACTGTTTGCGTCCATGATTTCCTTTGCAAGCCCTGATACTATGCCTGAGACAACCTTTTTTATCTCTACGCCGACCTCCCGGGCTGATTTGTGTATATTCAGGATTCTTCTCGCAGAGTGCACAATGATATCGGATAAAATGGTCCTTTTTCCAAAAGCCCTTATGGTTTTGAGCTGAACAGGTATGGAATAATAATGTTTCGAATGAGTGAAACCTATAAGTTTGCCCTCGGAGTTTACAGCCCTTTCTGCATGAAGGGCCTTGCTTATGGTTCCCGGAATTATATACTTTCCGAGTATATTTCCGTAAAGAATGCAGAGATAGGGATTTTGCGGGTCCTGCAGGTTTAAATCAGATATCTTCTTCATGATATTAAATACTATATCCCTGTGATCAAGGGATATAATGGCATTTTCCCTGTTCATCCTTGAAAGTATCCTCAGTAAATTCTCCCTGTTTTTTCTTATGCGGTTTTTGATTGTCTTATAGGTACTATAGGGTGATTTCAGTACATCCTCCAGATTATTTATAAATATGACAGGCTTGCGGAGATCTATCAGGTTCATTTTCATTGGGAAGCCTTTTCTGCGGAATTCCTGGGGCATCTGGCTGTAGCCCATAATTTTATTGTATGTATATTCCATCTTTTCAATCCTGGCAGAATCGCTGTTTTCTTTAAGCAGGGACATGTCTGTCTCCTGCAGGGCGAAGAGATAGCCTTCCCTGATGAGAAAAAGGTGGAACCTGCTTTTAAAGAATATATGGGATTCCTTCTTTATATAGGATGAGTCAATATATGCGATTTTGCCAAAAGTATTATTCCTTTGAAATTTGGAAACCGCGGGATCCCTTATTATGTCAAAAATGCCTTCTTCTGAAATGGTATAGAAGATTGCAGCCCCGATATATTCCCTGCTATGGCTTGCTCTCTTGATTATAAAAAGACTTGAGTCCTTTTTGGATAGATCTTTGATGAATTTATCAAAGCTTATATTATATCTTTTTTTCCTGGCCATAATTTCGCCGGTAATATTTTCCGGAAGCTTATCAAGGATTCTGGGGTTTCCCCTGATACTGACTATTTCAACCTCGAAATCCCACAGCTCAATACTCTGCTTTTCTTCCGGCTGCCTGATATAAAGATTATTGCTGTTTATATAGAAGGCTGACCTTGCGTCGACAAGGTGGGTTATGGGTTCATCTCTGTCAATAAGGTTTCTTATCTTCGTTGAATTTATATAATTGAAAACATCATCAAGCTCCCTGAGTATTATATTACCCTTTATACTGTCAATAATTCTTTTAAACTGAGGATTTTCGTGGATATCCTGCCCCCTGGGATCTTTCCGGAAAACAATATAGTGATTCAGTTCCTTTATTTTTTGAGCTGATCCTGAAACATAGGCTGACGCATTGGCAATTACATCGGCACCGGCTACAAGGTAAAGCTCCCTGTCGCTGAAGGTATTTATAAGCCTGTCAAGGTCACTGTCGTTGGCAAGGTTTATGGGGGGTATTTCTGGATAGACAAAGCAGTTTAGAAGGTGAGAGACAGAAAGCCTGATGATGTTTTTCCTGATTGCAGGGGGCAGTGTCCTTTTTCTCCAGGAAAATTCGTCTACCTGTATGAAAACCTCAAATCCCTCCTTCTGGCACGACTTGACAATTTCCAGGTGGCTGAGGCTGAATGGGTCGAAGGTACCGGGGAAGAAAGCTGCCGGCTTATCCTCCGGCATGTCAAGGATGCCATGGTCAAATTCATAGTTTGATATAAATATATAGATATTATTAAGCAGGGTTGCAGAATAAAAAAGGTCGATATAATCATCGGGAGTATTGGAAATAAGTGAAAGGATTTTTTTCAGGGAAGAACAGAGTATCTTTTTTTTCTCTTCCATGCTGAGGAATCTTGAACCGAATATCCTCGAACCGATTATGTAATGAGCCTTTTGTTTTGTATATTTGTTTATATCGCAGAGGGAACCGGTAAAAAGGCCCAGAATCTTCATATCCGATCCGTATATGCCGTGCATCTCATTATCAAGATGGGTTATTATAATGCTGAGGGTCTTTAAATAGAGCTCTTTGAGAGGCGGGCTTCCTGTTTTTATCTTCTCCTTTATATCATCATAGATTTCCTGGAATTCTGCCATCGGAAGCCTGGCTATGATCTGCCCGAGCACCCTCGGTATATAGTGGGTAAAACCCAGGGATTCCTGTTCCAGAGTCCTTAGAAGCTCTATGCTTATTTCATTCAGCTGAGTGTGATTCAGCATTCTGCTGAGTTCCAGGAGGGAAGAGCCTGCCTGGAATCTTGTTCCCTCATACTGGCTTACCTTAAGTATATTGCCCAGATGTATGGCTATGTCTATTATAAGTGAACTTTCGGGATCTTTTTCCTTGATTCTCTGGGCTATATCCACCAGCATCTGGCAATTTATCTTTTTTTCTGTCCAGGGTGTGCTGGTTTTCAGGTTTTTAAGGAATACTGGCCTTATATCAACAGAGTCGAGAATATCAGCCACTCTTGCCAGGTTGGAGGGCTGTATCCTTTTTTTAAGCAGGGAAGCTGTCCTTCTGTCAAGAAGGCTGAACAGGAAATATATGGAGTAGGTTTCTGTGGGATTGTCTTCAAAATTAAGAATACTCTCCATCAAATCCGAAAAATCCAGAATTATTTCATCCCTGACCTTTTTCCATAGGTCTCTTTTCGAAAAGTTCAGTAAAGCCCTGAGGGTCATGAGTCTTATCCTCCTGTCCTTGTGGGACAGGTTTGAAATCAGAAGGGGGATGGTCCTTAGAAGGTTCTCATCGCTTATATTACCGCTGGCATCGCTTATTATCTCTGTCAGGTAAAGCAGTGCAAGGGATCGGGCATTTACGCCCCTGCCAAGTATCATATCAGTTATTCTGGTGCCGAAATCTTCCTGCTTTTCTTCCCTGGCAGTCTTTAAGAGTTTCCTTACGGCAATTGTTGTATTGTACAGTTTTTTTTCTGTAAGATACCCTTCCGGATCGGACGGCTCAACAAAATCTAGCAGGGCAAACAGCCTCTGCAAATATTTATCTGATTTATCAATAATCATGTGGCTTTTGCCCGGAGGCAGATACCTGGTATAGGCCTCCTTCATCTCTGCGACAAATTTGCCTATGGTATCAGCGCTGTGATACCTTATATCATCGTCGGGGTGGTTGAGCATGTCAAAGAGAAAGTCTATGCAGAGCTCTCTCTGTTCAAGGGTAAAAAAATCCGAGTAGGCTTCGATTATACTAAGGTATATTCTCAGATCGCTCTTCGTCTTTTCCTGCCTGGCATCTTCAAAAAGCTTTTTCAGGGAGAAGCTGTCCCTCATTTTATCCATGACAAAGATATTGTGGGCTACCGTCAGTATTTTAGCCGAATTGATTATCTGGTTGTTCGGGAGTATACCTATAAAGTCAGAATTGACCTTTCCGTTGACAATGCACAGGGCATTGAACCTGCTGTGCTTCTGCCCGTAGTCCTTGAGTTTGATTCCATTTTCCACATCCGTGTTTATACCAAGGGAAACAAACATCCTCTCAAGATCTTCAAGCTTCTTGTAGACTCTTTTGTACCTGTCCAGCTTCTTTTCATCCAGATTGTCAAGCTTATCCCTGATAACTTCAAAAGATTCTTTATTGCTGTAAATATCCATTTTTGACGTACCATCGGGACAGGTTCTGGATTTGACGCGGAAATCCGAATAAATCAATATTATGGTCTCGTTTGGAAGCCTCAGTTCCTCCAGGTCCCAGGTGCTGTGGTTTGTCGCATAGTGGGAAAGGTTGTAGAGCCCGTTCCGGTCGTACCATTCCTTGGTATAGAAGTAGTGATAATAGGCTATCTGTTTCAGCTCTTCCCCCACACATCCGTACTTTCCTATATCATGCCCTATGGATGCTCCTGAAAGTATGGCCAG
Source organism: uncultured bacterium (assembly GCA_964431655.1). Classification (GTDB taxonomy): domain Bacteria; phylum CAYMEV01; class CAYMEV01; order CAYMEV01; family CAYMEV01; genus CAYMEV01. The sequence continues at coordinate 16,244 of CAYSKJ010000037.1, forward strand.
GTCCACGGGAAAACCCAGATTTTTCATCTGCAGGCCTATAAACATGCAGAGGCTGTATACTCCCAGTGTGTGGTCAAGGCTTGTATAGCCTTTCCATTCCTGGCTCATTTTCATAAGGCCGTAAACATTCTGTCTGGAAAATACCTCGGCAAACTGCTCATACTCCTTTTTGAAGCGGGAGTCTTTATATTCTTCAGGCTCAAGCCCGCAGTATGGATAATTGTATTCCCAGCCATTACCGGGGTTTAATTTTGCGTTTATGATGAAGGTCTTTAATATTCTGGTGTAGAGGGAGTAAAAACGGAGAAAATAAATATCCCTGACTGAGCCTGAATATCTTTTTTCAAGGGTGTGGGGGTAAAGCAGGCCCTGGTTGTAGTTATACAATATATCTTTAAGGGCTTTCTCTTCACTGCTGAAAAGCCACGAGTCCATGTTCTCCCGGCAGTATCCTTTCATGATGTCCAGGGCAAGGTTTAAGGCCTCGGTGCATGAAAAGTTGTTATTACTGTATATCTTTCTGATGTGGTTTTTTAAGGATGCCGAATTGATAAGCTTTTTGAAGGGTTCGGGGTGGAAGCCTGATTTTTTTATAAACAGGGGATTCAGCAGATCTCTGGAAATGAACAGGTTAATATCCCTGAATTCTTCGTTCTTCACTATTCAGCCCTCCTGTTAAAAGATAAAGGCTCTATACAATTATACATTAAATAAGAAAGGTGTAAAGATAATGAAGGGAAAACCCCGGGAAACAGATCCCGGGGTAAAAAATTTTAATTCAACCCCAGCTCATAACCCTTTTCAAAGGCCTGTATATTTAATGGTATCAGCTTGGCTTTTGATTTCAGGGATTCCTCTATTCCCTTTATGGCTGTGTCCTTGCCGACTATCCCGGTTGCAGCAATATAGGTACCGAACATAACCATATTGGTTGCCTTGGCGTTTCCAAGTTCCATGGCAATCTTGTTGCCCGGGGTATAGATGCATCTTACATCATCCCGGTTTGATTTTCTGTCGATAAGGGTTTCGTTTATTATAATAAGGCCGTTTTTCCTGACCATGGGCTCGAACTTATCCAGTGAGGGTTTATTCAATACAACAATTGCATTGGGGTTTGCAATGATTGGAGAAGCAATGGGTGAATCGGAGACAACTATGGTGCAGTTTGCTGTTCCTCCCCTCATCTCCGGACCGTAGGAGGGTATCCAGACTACATGCTTATCCTCGATCATACCGCAGTATGCAAGGATTTTGCCGATCAGCATCACTCCCTGTCCGCCGAATCCTGCCATTATTACATCAGAGTACATATCTAATTTCCTCCATCTATATTTTTAAATTCACCAAGAGGGAAATAGGGGATCATGTTCTTTTCCAGCCAATCCAGAGCCTGAATCGGTGTCATTCCCCAGTTTGTCGGGCATGTGGACAGAAGCTCTACGAAAGAGAAGGGCATTCCCTTGACCTGGTTCTCAAAGGCCTTTTTAATGGCCTTCTTTGCTTTAATAATATTAGCAGGCTTGTGAAGGGATTCACGCACGATATAGGATGGAGCCTTCAGTGTCGACAGGAGCTCTGCCATTCTTATAGGATAGCCTATAAGCTCAGCGTCCCTTCCATAGGGTGTGGTTGATGTCTTCTGTCCTATAAGGGTTGTAGGAGCCATCTGCCCGCCTGTCATGCCGTATATTGCATTGTTTATAAATATAACGGTAATCTTTTCACCCCTGTTGGCGGCGTGGATTATTTCCGCCGTGCCTATGGAGGCAAGGTCTCCGTCTCCCTGGTAGGTGAATACTATTGTATCGGGCCTTACCCTCTTAACTCCCGTTGCCAGAGCCGGAGCCCTGCCGTGGGGGGCTTCCTGGAAATCCACATTAAGGTAATTATACATTAGAACACTGCACCCGACAGGCGCAATTCCTACAGCCCTGCCGGCAACTCCAAGCTCATCAATGGCTTCGGCTACCAGACGGTGGGCTATGCCATGGGTGCATCCGGGACAGTAATGAGTGGACCTTTCATAAAGGGATTCGGTTTTCTGGAATACGACTTTCATATTTTCAATATTTTCCATTTTATTTCTCCTTAGCAACCAGTTCTTTGAATTTTTCAGCAATCTCTTCCGGTGAAGGCACCATGCCCCCTGTCCTTCCGTGGAAATGAACAGGTATCCTGCACAGGGTGGAGAGCTTAACATCCTCGATCATCTGGCCTGTCGACATTTCTACGTCAAAGATAAACTTTATTTTCCCCATATACCTGGCAAAGAATTTATCAGGGAAGGGGAAGAGGGTGATCGGGCGAAGCATCCCAACCTTATAGCCTTCATCGCGCAGCTGTTGTATGGATGTTCTGCATATCCTGGCTGTTGTTCCGTAGGCAGCAATCATATAATCTGCATCATCCAGCATGTATTCTTCTGCCATCTGCTCTGTTTCACGAATGGTGTCATATTTCCTCTTCAGTTCCCAGTTCCACTTCTCAAGCTCTTCCGGGTTAAGCAGAAGGGACTTTACAATGTTCTGGGGTCTTTTACCCTGTCTGCCGGTAGTAGCCCAGCTTTTATCGTATTCTTTCGGTTTGGTTTCCGGAAAGATTACCGGTTCCATCATCTGCCCTATGATACCGTCAGCAAGGATCATGGCAGGATTTCTGTATTTATCGGCAAGGTCAAAGGCCTTGGAAACCAGGTCCACAGCTTCCTGCACCGTAGAGGGTGCGAACACTATAAGCCTGTAGTCTCCGTGACCCCCCCCTTTGGTTGCCTGAAAGTAATCGGACTGAGATGGCTGTATTCCACCGAGACCGGGGCCTCCTCTCATAACATTGATAATGAGACATGGGAGTCCTGCTCCCGCAAGGTAGGACAATCCTTCTGAATATAGGGAGATGCCGGGAGAGGAGGAGGATGTCATAACCCTTATGCCGGCTCCGGCTCCGCCGAATATCATGTTAATTGCGGCAACTTCGCTCTCCGACTGCAGGTATACGCCTCCGACCTGGGGCAGTCTCCTGGACATGTACTCAGGTATCTCATTCTGCGGTGTGATAGGGTAACCGAAAAAGTACTTGCAGCCTGACTTGATAGCAGCTTCGCCAATGGCTTCACAGCCTTTCATTAATACTTTTTGCATATGTAATTCTCCTTGAAATATTATTTGTATACAGTGATGGCCACTTCAGGGCATACCCTGGCACAGGTGGCGCATCCGATACAGCCGCTCTCCTTGGCAAGGACAGCATATTTGTAGCCCTTGGCGTTGATCTCGCCCTCAAGCTTGAGATCATCAAGGGTTTCATCAGGCGGATTGTGGTTTATGCTTGCTGTATATTCATCCGACATCATGAGTACTTTTTTAGGACAGAAGTTGACGCAGAGCTCACAGCCCTTGCATGTGTCCTTTTTTATCCTAACTGTTGGCATTAAATTATTCCTCCTTTTATATTATAATTGAGCGACGGTTCCTGTGAAGCTTGAATTTCTGTATATCTGAATGCCATGGCGGAAGCATGAACCGGTCAATTGGGAAAAGCATGCCGTTATTGACCGATGAATCCATAAGGGGGAGATATTCCTTCAGAACTGCTGTGAACAGGAATTCTGCCCCTGCTTCCTGGGAAGCCTTTCTGACGGTTTTGTGGCCCTCAAGGATGATTCCTGCTTCCGTCTGGTCTATCAGGTTTGTATTATTAATAAAGTACTGGATTTTAATCTCGATCTTATCTTCTATCCTTTTTTTAGTTTCCAGTATATTCTCTTCATTACTTGTAAAGGGCCTTTTAAGGTTTATAACCATGCATATATGCGAATTCTGCCGCTGCAGAAAATCCCTGAAGGGCTTTATGACAGTGGCTCCCGTATCCTCCCCGCCTATGTCCAGGACCATAAGTCCCCTGAAATCTTTTATGGAGCTTTTGACATTAGGAAGGATTATGGGCAGGTCGGCGTACTTCAAATCTCCCTTTGGGCTGATTACATTAATTTTGTAATTTTCCAGTATATCTTCCACTTCCCTCGACCTGAAATAGGGGTTAACAATGTCCAGGTCGATTATGGAAACGGGAGTTATGCCTCCGACTGATCCTGCCAGGGCAAAGTTGACTGCCACCTCAGTCTTTCCGCTGCCGTAATTTCCCACGAAAGCCCACAGGCCGGCACCGGGGGAGAAATACCTGCCCCTATTCATATATCAGTTCTTTATCAATACCTTTGATAACCCTCAATCCTCCCAGATAAAGAGCCATCATTTCATCCTCGCCGGGATATGCCTCTACAGGGGCTATGAAACCCGTTTTTTCTTTAATGAAGCTTACAAGCCGTCTGTCGTAGGCTATGCCCCCTGTAAGCACAATATAATCAACCTTGCCTGCAAAAACCGCAGCGGCCATGGCGCCAATCTCTTTTGTAATCTGGTAGCACATGGCTTCAAATACGGACTCTGCCTCCTTATCGCCCTTAAGCACCCTGTCTTCCACTTCTCTCATGTCATTGGTTCCAAGGTAATCCACAATGCCTCCCTTGCCTACAACTGCCTTTTTGGCTTTGGATTTGGTCATTCCTTCGCAAAAGCAGAGCTCGATAATATCGAAGACTGCAATCCCGCCTGATCTTTCCGGGGAGAATGGGCCCTCTCCCGTAAGGCCGTTATTAACGTCGACCACATTTCCCTTTTTATGGGCTCCTATGGTAATGCCTCCGCCGAGGTGGACTACTATTAGATTGAGCTGGTTATATTCCCTGTTATGGTCTTCAGCGCATTTCCTGGCAATGGCTTTCTGATTAAGGGCATGAAATATGCTGGTTCTCGGGTATTTTTTCAGGCCGGAAAATCTGGCTATATCTTCCATTTCATCCACAACCACCGGATCTACTATGAAGGCCTTTTTACCTGTGCTTTGGGC
>CAYSKJ010000038.1:0-13085 GCA_964431655.1 uncultured bacterium
CTCTGAATCTATCATGGACTGCTGGTTACAGAAAGAACAGACAGTGGTGCACCCCCGGTGAAATGTGAAGAAGGGAATTATCCGCGTTCTTTCCTTAAAAAGAAGCATTATACATCTTTGATAAGCAGAAGCTCATCCAGGACCCTTTTTGCAAGCCTTTTTTCAGCCTGTTTCCTGGTATGTCCCTTCTCAGGGCCAAAAGTCTTTCCCCCTATTGTTATGGAGACATGATATTCCTTGTCATGCTCGGGCCCGGTTACTTTTTCAACATTGTAACGGGGAGGCTGGCTGGCTTTATTCTGTATATATTCCTGCAGAGCTGCCTTATAGTCGAAGACGATAGGACCTGCGCCAAGGGTCTTTATCTCCTTCAGGAACTGCTTTTTTATAAAGGCTTTTGCCTTTCTAATACCGCCATCAAGGTATAAAGCCCCGATAAATGCCTCATAGGCATTGGAAAGGAGAGACATCTTGTCCCTTCCTCCGGTGGCCTCCTCTCCTTTTCCTAAAAGAAGGTATTCCCCAATATTCATCCTTCGGGCCTTCTGGAAAAGGAACTCTCCGCTGGTGATGAAGGACTTTATTTTAGACAGCTTTCCCTCGCTCAGGCCTGAATATTCACGGTAAAGCAGGTCGGTAACAAGGAAATTCAGGATTGAGTCCCCCAGGAACTCCAGCCTCTCATTATCCTGTGCCACATGAAGGGTTTCATTACGGTAGGATTTATGTATAAAAGCACAGTTCAGAAGATTTACATCATGGAAGCTTATCCTGTTGATGCTTTGAAATTTTGCAAGTTCGGAATATCTGTATTCCTCAAGCTCTGTCATGTCTGTATTTCTTCATGACCAGCGAAGTATTGGTGCCACCGAATCCGAAACTGTTGTTCATGGCATACTCAATCTCTTTGTCTGCACCTTTATTAGGTGTGTAATCCAGGTCACAATTCTCATCCGGAGTAAACAGGTTTATAGTCGGGAGAACAAAATCCTCCTTCAGACAAAGGGCTGTAAATGCAGTCTCGACTCCCCCTGCAGCGCCCAGGAGATGGCCGATCATAGACTTGTTTGAAGATATGCTGACCTTTGTCTCTCTGCCGAAAACACTCTTTATGGCCCGTGTCTCGGTTATATCATTAAGCAGAGTAGAGGTGCCGTGAGCATTTATATAATCTATGTCCCCAGGATTTATGCCGGCATCATCCAATGCCGTAAGCATGCACCTTCCAGCACCCTCTCCATCCTCTGAGGGGGCTGTGACATGAAAAGCATCACTGCTCATACCGAACCCTATAATCTCGGCATATATATTCGCATTCCTCTTTACAGCAGATTCAAGCTCTTCAAGAACAATAATTCCCGACCCCTCGGAAACCACGAATCCGTCCCTGTCCTTCTCAAAGGGCCTGGAGGCTGTTTCCGGGCTGTCATTCCTGGTGGACAATGCTCTGAGCTTTGAAAAGCCCGCAATTCCAAGCTTTGTTATGGATGATTCAGAGCCTCCGCAGACCATTATATCTGCCCGCCCGCTCCTAATCAGGTCAAATGCAAGGCCTACAGCATGGTTTCCGGCAGCACAGGCGGTGCAGGGACTCATGCTGGGCCCCTTGAGATTGAATTCTATGGATACCATACCGGCAACAAGATTGATAAGCATGGATGGTATAAAATAGGGTTTAATGCTTCTAAAACCGCTATTCAGAAGGGCAGTATGCTCCCTTTCGATGGTATTGATGCCCCCTATACCGCTTCCTATAATGGTCCCGGCTCTGCAGGATAATTCAGGGCCTATATCAAGGCCTGAGTCAGCCATCGCATCTCTGGCGGCAACAATGCCCAGCTGAAGAAACCTGTCCAGCCTGTCAGCTTCCCTTGGGCCGAAAACCTCCACAGGATCATAATCCCTGACTATCCCGGCTATCTTCACAGGAAGGTCGGATGTGTCAAAGGAATCGATAAGACTGATTCCCGATTCTCCCTTTACAGCCCTTAACCAGTTTTTATCCTTGCCTCTGCCCAGTGGCGTGATCAGGCCTATGCCGGTAATGACTACCCTTCTCAAGATACTAACTTACCTTTTTCTCTATAAAGGATACTGCATCACCGACGCTGGATATGGATAATATTTCTTTGTCATCAATCTCCAGGCCCATATCGGAAAATTCATCCTGAACTGCATCTATAAAATCATAGATATCAATGGAATCAAACTGAAGGTCAACCTTAAAAGATGCATTATCCGTAATCTTTTCAGGATTTACATTCATTTTTTCAAGAACCTTATAAACTCTTTCTCTAATTTCCATCTGTTCCTCCTATAACTGATTTTTTTTAGTTCATGTACAACCCGCCGTCAACGCTGATAACGTCTCCGGTAATATAAGAGCAGATATCCTGGGCAAGGAAGAATATCAGGGAAGCCACATCCTCCGGGGCTCCTGCTCTTCCCAGGGGTATCCTGCTGATTATCTCTTCCAGGATTTTCGGATCCATATTCTTTGTCATTTTGGTCTCAATAAGCCCGGGTACAACCGTATTACAGGTAATATTCCAGGGTGCCAGCTCCTTGGCAAGGGACATGGTAAATCCTATGATACCTGCTTTTGAGGCAGAATAGTTTGTCTGACCTATGTTCCCTGCCTTTCCTGACACCGATGATATATTTATTATCCTGCCCCACCTCTTCTTCATCATAGGCCTTACAAATTCCCTGATTACCCTGTAAAAGCCGTTGAGATTGGTGTCAATAACCTGCGTCCACTTTTTTTCATTCATTCCAAGGATAAAACCATCGGATGAAATCCCGGATAAATTGACAATAATATCCGGGTATCCGAATTCAGCGGCTGACCTAAAGGCATCCTTTACACTGCCGGGATCAGTAATATCCATGGATACAAATACTAAATCCCCGCTTTTCTGCCCGGAATAAGCACTCTCGAGCCTTTCAGTATCCCTTGCGGTCAGAATTACCCTGTAGGAACCCGAAATAAAACGCATGGCCGCTTCATATCCGATATCGGATGTTGCTCCTGCTATTAGAGCGGTTTTTTCCAAAAGCCTATTTCTCCTTCTTTATCTCAACTACCTGTTTTCCGTCATAATGCCCGCAATAAGGGCATACCCTGTGGGATGGTATATACTCCATGCAGTCCTTATTGGAGCACTGTACCATAACGACGGAACTCATAGCTGAATTCATAGACTTTTTGATCCTTGTTTTGCTTTTTGATTTCCTTCTTTTCGGCAGAGCCATTACTTCACTCCTTTCAGCTTCATATTGTTACTTTCAGCTTTTAATGTTTCCCACCTGGGATCTATATTTTCACTCAAACACTTGCATTCTGATTCATTCATGTCATTTCCGCAGTACGGGCATAATCCTTTGCAGTCAGGCCTGCATAATACCTTGACCGGCAGGGATATAATAATCTGCTCATTTGCAAAACCCTCAAGGTCAAACAGCAGATCCTTCAGGTAATAGTGGTCCAGGTCCTTCTCATCCAGATCCGTTATCCCTCCACTTTTTTCAAAGGATTGGTCAAATAGATATACCTTTTCCCTTTTATCTATATTAATGTCAACATCCCTAAGACACCTGGCGCACCGGGCTTTTGCAAGGGCCTTTATATGAAATTCCATGGTATAATGGCTGTTGCCCTTGTTTATTCTTTCATCCAGAGAGACATCGCCGTCAAGCATGCAGAGAAAATCCTCAAGGTCAAAGATCTCCCGGTGAAATTCCTCATGAATCTCAAGGGGAAACACGCTATAATCTTTAAGATCTATAATATTCACAATAACTGAACCTATGCTATAATATCTTTGTATATTTGGAAAAAAAGCAAATTTGTCAAGCAATTTTTGCAATATGTCAGAACAAAATAGAAATGTCCCTTTCCCATAATATGATGTTCCGTATCTGCTGACACAAAAAGATCCGTCCCTTTTGCTTCAATTTTCTTCATATTATATTGTTTGAAAAACCTGCTTTCCCATATATAATTATAAATAGGAGCTATAATTAATCTCTCATATTTGAGGAAGCAAGAGTGTTTGAAAAACTGAAGTTCAGGATAAAAACCATTTTCATTACAGGCATTGTTGTGCTGTTCCCGATAGTCATAACGCTTTATATAGGGTATTTCCTCTATAATATAATAACAAGGGTAACAAGCCCTGTTGTCCGCTATCTCCTCAATAATGTGCTCGGGCTCGGGGGATATGACTATATAGCGCCTATTTTCGGGTTTGCACTGGTAATCATGGTTGTCTTTGCCGTGGGCTTTCTTGCAACCAATTATTTCGGGAAAAAGCTCATTGAGCTGGGTGAAAAACTGCTTTTGAAGATACCTCTTTTAAGCGGTGTTTTTTCTTCTGCCAAGCAGTTTTTAAGCGCCCTTTCCATATCAAATAAAAGGGGCTTTTCAAAGGTTGTCCTGGTCGAATACCCGAGAAAGGGTCTGTATACGCTCGGCTTTCTCACCACATCCGCAGAAAGAATCCTGAGCAAAAGTAAAAATTTTGAAAATTCCGGGTATGTCTATGTCTTTATACCCACCACACCTAACCCTACCAGCGGCTGGCTTACCATTGTGAAGAAAGAGGATATTATCTTCATTGACCTTAAGATAGAGGACGCAATCAAGCTTATAATATCAGGAGGGCTTGTCCATCCTGATGAGCTTGACTCCGTGTAGGTTTTCTTCTAAAACATCAACCCAGCAGCAGTATTCTGGCAATATTGAAATATATTATAAGGCCTATGGCGTCAACCATGGTAGTAAGCAGGGGACTGCTCACCACGGCAGGATCAAAGTTTAGCTTTGTAAGAATAATGGGGAGCACTGAACCGGCAATATTTGTCCAGAACACTATAACCACCATTGAAATTGCCAGCACAAATCCAACTTCAGTTCCGCCCCTCCAGACATAGCTTCTTAAAAATAGTATTCCTCCCAGGCTTACACCAAGCAGGGCACCTGTTAGAATCTCCCTTTTTACAACCTCGAACCATCTTTTTACCGTAAGCTCACCAAGGCTGATGGCCCTTATTACCAGGGTCGCCGACTGGGTAGCCGTATTTCCTCCGCTGTCTATCAGTATGGGTATAAATATAGTAAGGGTGATGAACTTAGATATCAGTTCCTCAAAATGCGCGATAACACCGGATGAAAAAAAATCTGCAAGCAGGAGCAGGACCAGCCACCCTATCCTCTTTCGGTAGAGCATAAAGGGCGATGTTGCCATATAGCCGAATTCCAGCGGGCTGACAGCTGCTTCCTTCTGGAAGTCCTCGGTTGCTTCCTCATCCATAACATCTATGATATCATCAATCGTAACAATACCTATAAGCAAACCCTCCGAGTCTATTACAGGAAGGGAGACCAGGTCATACCTTTTCATTATATCAGCACCCTCATCCTGGTCGTCAAAGGCAGAGGCTGCAATGAAGGTATAGTCCATTACCGATTCTATGATATGCTGAGGATTGCCGAGGATTATTCTTCTGATGGGAATCTCATCCAGAAGCTTGGACTCATCATCGGTAACATATACCATATTAATAGTTTCGCTGTCTTTGCCGTATTTTCTGATATGATCCAGGGCATCAGCCAGGGTAAAATAGGGTCTTACTGATATATAATCGGGGGTCATCAGCCTGCCCAGGCTGTTTTCAGGGTATCCCAGCAGAAAAAGGGCTTCCTTGCGCTCTTCGGAAGGCAGGAGATCCATTAATCGCTGGGTAACCTGGGCAGGGAGCTCTTCAAATATCTCAGTCCTGTCATCAGGACTTATCTCCAGGATCATTTCCTTGAGCTGCTGGTTTTTAAGCTGTCTGAGCACATGCTCCTGGTCTTCGCTTTCCAGTTCCACAAAAACCCTGGCCGCCTGCTTCCTGGGAAGCAGGCGGTAGAGCATTATCATCTCATCCTCAGGAAGGTCTGCCAGGAAATCAGCAATATCTATGGCCTGCCACTCAACAAACATTTCTTTGATTTTTTTATAATCCTTTTTACGGATCAGTTCATGAACTTCAGGCTTTAAGATTTCTCCCAGCATTTTTCCCCCTGTTAATTAGAAAGTGCTATCCCGGACTGTCTAAGAGCCCGGTTTGTCAATGTCAAAAACCCTCTCCCCGTCATAATGGACATTATAGTCCTCTCTCAGGATGGTTTCATAATACAGGTCCTGATCATTTTCCAGCAGGAGCTTCCTGTATTCAAGGCGCCTGTTGTCTTCAGCCAGGCTGTTCCTGAGATTCTCAAGGTAAAGGATATCCTCCTGCTGTTTTTGGTATTTCGCCAGGACCTCGCGGGATATGTCACGGTGAAGGGAAAAAAGGTATACAATAACCATAACGCCAAAAAGAGCCAGAAAAAGGTTTTTCAATATGCCCTTTTTCATTTTTATCTTCTTTTGCCGTACAATGCAGATTCTCCCAGCATTTCCTCTATCCGCAGAAGCTCGTTATATTTGCTTACCCTGTCGGACCTGTTAGGTGCGCCTGTTTTGATATACCCGCAGTTTCTGGCTACAGCAAGATGGGCGATATAGTTGTCTTCAGTCTCACCGCTTCTATGGGAAACTATGGTTTTGTAACCATTGTTCATTGCATAATCCATTGCGTCCAGAGTTTCGGTAATGGTACCGATCTGATTCAGCTTTATGAGTACAGCATTTGCTATCTCGGGTATGGCTTTTTCAAGAATGCTTTTATTGGTTACAAAAATATCATCCCCCACAATCATGATCTTTTCCTTCATCCGGGATGTCATCAGCCTCCAGCCATCCCAGTCATTCTCAGCCAGGCCGTCTTCAATTGATATGACAGGGTAGCCGGAAACTATGTCTTCCCAGTAGCCTATCATCTGCTCCGGACTCAGATTCCTGGATTCTGCCTTAAGCCTGTATTTGCCGTCATCAAAAAATTCCGATGCTGCAGCGTCAAGGGCAATCGCCACCTCCCCGCCCGGCTGGAAACCGGATTCCTTTATGGCCTCGACTAAAAGATCAAGGGCTTCCCTGTTACTGCTCAGCATGGGTGCAAATCCACCCTCATCCCCGAATCCGCAGCCAAGGTTTTTCTGCTTCAGCAGGCTTTTAAGAACATGAAAGATCTCTGCACCGTATCTGAGAGCTTCTCCGAAGGTGGATGCACCTATGGGAACAATCATGAATTCCTGTATATCAAGGTTGTTGACAGCATGGGCACCGCCGTTTATGACGTTGAACATCGGGCAGGGCATGAGCCTGGAATTAGGAGAACCCATATACCTGAATAGAGGAAGCCCGCATTCCTCAGCCGATGCCTTCGCGACTGCAAGGCTGGTGCCCAGGATGGCATTGGCCCCGAGATTGGTCTTATTCGGTGTACCGTCAAGATCTATGAGCAGTCTGTCTATTTCAGTCTGCATGGCACTCTCAAAACCTATAAGCTCGTTGGCTATATGGGTGTTGACATTCTCTACAGCCTTAAGGACACCTTTGCCATTATACCTGCTTTTATCCTTGTCTCTAAGCTCACAGGCTTCCCTGGTTCCTGTGGATGCCCCGGAAGGCACAGAAGCTCTCCCTGTTATTTCCCCGCTGTCCGTATCAATGGTTACTTCCACCTCAACTGTGGGGAACCCCCTCGAATCAAGTATCTCTCTTCCATAAATATCAATTATCTCGCCCATTTTTAACCTCCTTGAATAATTTATTTAACACAACTATTTTACACTAAAAGATTAATATTTCAATCAAATTTAGTTTTTGTTTAAATTATCTTCGTTTTCTGCTATAATTATTTTATAGTCTGTATCATGGTATTATAATGCTCGATTTACTTAGAAAATACTATTCACGGTGGCACCTGTCGAATGATGACAATAAAAGGAACATTGCTGAAAAATTATCTAAAAAGCACGGCAGGCTCCTTACCATAATGTTTTCCGACATGGAAGGATTTTCCCGGAAGACGAGGATTATTGGAACTGAAGAGACATTGGGACAGATATGCTTTATGCTCGATACCGCCCAAAAACATACCGATAAAAACAGGGGCAGGATAATCAGGACCATAGGTGACAATATTTTCTATGCTTTTGAAAGACCCCTTGATGCAGTGCAGACAGCTCTGGGAATACAGGCTGAGTTAAAGGAACAGAATGCAAGGATTTCTGATGAAAACCAGAAGATAGAGCTTTGTTTTGGTGTCGCCTATGGCAAATGCCTTGATTTCGGCTGGGACATATATGGAGACTGTGTAAATGTTGCATCGAAACTTGCAGAAGATATTGGGCAGGGAAGCGATATTATGATTTCCAGGGAAGCGTTTGACATGCTGGCGGATCATTTTGACAAATCCCTTTTTATTTATCAGAATGCTACCCTCTCAGATATACCCCTTGTCTATTACAAACTGGCCTGCGCCCGCGGGGCTATGGATCCGTAAAGGTTTCGGCGGTTTTCTGAGAGATTTCAGTAATAACTGGATAAAACAAAAATAAATCAAGGGAGAGGACTATGAAAGATATTTTATTCAAACTGCTTGAAATTCCAAGCATCAGCGGTGATGAGGAAGCCCTTGTCAGCCGGTGGCACTCAATGACCGGAAAGCTTTGCGACAGGTCCTGGATTGATGATTTCGGAAACGGTATAGGTGTTGTTAATGAAGGTGCTGAAATAAGCATACTTATAAATGCCCATTGTGATGAAATAGGCCTTATAACAACGAAGATAGAGGATAATGGAACCATAAGGTTCAAGGGTCTGGGAACCGATGATGCAGCAGTCCTCTACGGCCAGAGGGTTAAAATTCTCGGTCTTAAGACCATTGCAGGGCTGGTTCAGTCAGGCAAAAAACAGGATAAAAAGGACCCTGCCCTGAAGATTGAAGACCTTCTGATAGACATAGGAAGCAGTTCGAAAAAAGAAACAGAAAAGCTTCTTAATGTCGGGAGTTATATACAGCTCGACTCGGAACCGGCAAAGCTCTTAAACGGGACTGTCATGGCCAAGGGCCTGGATGACAAGGCAGGGCTTGCTGTAATGTACGAGATTATGAAAAAGATAAAAAAAGAGAGAATCCCCGGCCTGACCATTTATTTTGCCGCTACCCTCAGGGAAGAGATAAACTCCGGGGGAGCAATAACCCTGGCATCCTGCCTTAAACCGGATTATTCCATCTCCATCGATGTTGCAGAAACCAATGACATTTCCGGCTCAAAGAGCAATGACTGCACCCTTGAGCTGGGAAAAGGTCCTATTATTCTCCGGTGCCCTCTGCTGAGCCGGAAGCTGGAAAACCTGCTCAGCCATGCTGCCGTAAAATCAGGGATAAAGATACAGCGCGAGGCAACGCCCCATTTCTCCTATACCGATGCCGATGAAATACACCGGGTAAAAAGAGGCATACCAAGCACTGTCCTGAGCATTCCTATCAGGTATATACACACGGCAAATGAGATAATAAGCATGAAAGACCTCGACAGTACTGCAAAACTTACTTTTGAGTTCCTGAAGGAGCTTGCAAAATCCGGGGAAAAAGCATGATTCTCCTTTAACAGACATGCACAGACTTAACCTGATTTATATTTTGCTTGTGAAAACAGACTTTTGATAGTAGTAATTCTATGAACAGGAGAAATATATTTTGAAAGAGGCATACTTTACCCGGGAGAACATAAACCGTATAAGCAGAAACATTTATGCTGACCTTGAAAAATACAGCCATAGGCACCGGTCTTTCACCATCAGCCGTGATACAGCAGCCCTTCTGGTCCTGGACATGCAGAAATGCTTTTTCCAAAAGGAACTCTCCAGCCATATACCCTCAGCTTATGCTGTGAAGAGTAATATAACAGACCTTGCTTCCCTTTTCATTTCAATGGGTATGCCGGTTATATGCACAAGGCATTTAAACACGGAGAAGGATGCAGGCATGATGTCCAGCTGGTGGAAAAACCTGATCAGGAAAGACAGTGTCAGTTCATGCCTTATTGATGAAATTTGCCGGGCTGATGCCGTTTTTCTTGAAAAATCTCAGTACGATGCCTTTTATAATACGGGCCTGGAGTCCCTTCTTAATGAAAGAGGGATAAACCAGGTTATAATTACGGGGGTTATGACCAATGTATGCTGCGATACCACAGCAAGATCCGCTTTTGTCAGGGGATTCGAGGTTTTTTTCACCATTGACGGCACAGCAGCCTACAGCATGGAACTGCATATTTCTTCCCTCAAAAGCCTTTCGCACTGCTGTGCAGTCCCCGTGCTCTGCGAGACTGTAAAAAAAACTTTAAATACAGGCAGTAAAAAGAATGGATGATGCAATTATAATCGGATGCGGACCTGCCGGTCTTTCTGCTGCAATACAGCTGAAACGGTACGGATGCTCTTTCAAAGTCTTTGAGAAAAACCAGATAGGCGGCCTGGCAAGGAATGCAAACCTGATCGAGAACTACCCGGGTTTCCCTCAGGGCATAAAAGGTTCAGAGCTTACCGGGCTATTCGCCGAGCAATGCCGTTTGAACGGTATTGAACCGGTTTATGAGGAAGTCAGGAATCTGGATTATATTGACGGCCTTTTCTACATTAAGACAAAAAACAGCTATTTCAGATCCAGGTATGCTGTGGTTGCCTCAGGGACCGAACCAAAGGCCTTAGCACTGGCCAACAGCGAAAAATTTAATGGGAAAAATATCTTTTACGATATTTATGAGTTAATGGGGGTCAGGGACAAGAAAATTGCCATTATAGGCTCCGGAGATGCCGCATTTGATTATGCTGTCGGCTTCTCTGCCAGAAATTCAGTCACTATATTCAACAGGAGCTCCCGGGTAAAATGCATCCCTCTGCTCTGGGAAAGGGCAAAAAACAGCCAAAACATCGTGTATCTGAGCAAAACCAGCATTACAAACATACTGGAAACCCAGAGCGACATGGTAAAGCTGGAGTACTACTCCAATGACGATAAGGCAATTAAAGAGGGCTTTTTTGATATAATTGTGCCAGCCATAGGCAGAAAGCCTGCCGACAGCTTTGTTTCAGAAAGAATATACAAAAACCAGAACAGCCTGTTCAAGGCGCACAGGCTATTCTTCATCGGGGATTTTGCAAATGATATCTGCAGACAGGTAGCAATATCAGCCGGCGACGGCATCAGGGCGGCGATGAGGATTAAATGCAGTATGGATAGGGGGGTTACTGATTTTTGAAGGTTATTCAAAGGACAAAGAGCTCTGATATAGCAGCCGTATATATAGCACAGACCGGTGACGGCCACATGGTGGAGTTCGTTGAAAGCAGTCAGCCCCCATTCCCGAGAAGCAAGAAATGGGTTCTGATCATCTCATCCCTCATCGGCTGTCCGGTTCAATGCAGGTTCTGCGAAGCAGGAGGAAGCTACAAACGGGTGCTTTCCAAAGAGGAACTCTATTTCCAGATACGCTATGTGCTGGATAATTACTGCATCTCCAGATACATCAATTCGGAAAAATTCAAGATACAGTTCGCACGCATTGGGGAACCCTCACTTAATGACAATGTGCTCCTGCTTTTGGAAGAACTGCCTTCCCTGATTGATGCCCCGGGACTCCTTCCCTGCATCTCAACTGTAGCACCACGGTCAGCAGACAGGTTTTTCGAATCCCTGCTGGCCATAAAGAATGAATTATACAAAAACAGCTTTCAGCTCCAGTTTTCAGTGCATTCAACGGATGAGGACCATAGAAACTACCTTCTTCCCGTATCCAAATGGTCCCTGGAAGAAATATCTGATTACGGCAGAAGGTTCTATTCAAAGCAAAACAGAAAGATAACCCTCAATTTTGCCCCTTCTGGAGATACTCCTCTGTGCCCGGATAAAATAAGGAAATGCTTCAGCCCTGAAATATTTTTGCTGAAATTCACCCCGATCAACCCTACCTTAACGGCAAAGAATAACAGAATGGATTCCCTGATATCACCCCGGATAAAAAAATATGATTGGATAGACCGTCTCCGCTGTATGGGATACGAAGTAATCCTGAGCATAGGGGAAATGGAAGAAAACAGAATAGGCAGCAACTGCGGCCAGTATATAAGCAACTTCCGGTCCAGGACCAGGAGCCTGAAGGATGCCTATACCTACGAGCTTGAAGACATTAAGACAGTATAATATAATCAGTTTTATTTATTTGCGGTTTTGCCTGATAATGACGGAAAATACATGATTCCGGGAGGAATGGTTTTATGAATGACCTTCAGTACATGAACAAACCCTATGATACAAAAAAATATGAAAAATTTCTTTCATTCTCCCGCCTGCCTTTTCTGGGCAGGCTCTTTAACACTTTCAAATATGCTGTTCTGGGTTTTATTCTTTCCTTATCTCTCTCTGTAATAATATTTTTATTTGATTTTATAACCTATTTCTTCAACCTTATTGCCAGCTCTGAGGCTTCCATACTCTCTTTCGGAGTCTACCTTGTAATTAATATTGCGGTCCCGGTGCTGGCATGGATCTACGGTTTTTTAAGGAAAGAAAAAAAATCCGCTGTATACCTCGCAAACAGCATTGAAAAACAGAAATACCTGGTAAACCGTCTCATAGAACTCTACAATAACAGGCTGAAGCTTCTGGAATACCTGGGCAGCAATACCTCCAAAGGCTTTATCTCCGACAAAGAGACCCTCCACCTTAAAAGCGTCCTGGAAAAAATATCCCCGAAAATCAGTGAGATGAAAAGAAACATTGAAATCAACTCAAAAAGCAAGGAATTCCTGTCAAAATACACCCTTGAGCAGGAAGGGCTCTACAATATAATAGAGGAGTTAAAACATCTGGATGACCAGATATCTCAGGAATCCAGGGAAACTCTTGAAAAATACATTGATGATGCATATATATTCGAAGCCTTTGACAATATTGAGAAGGAAATGAGGAGAATGGATATAGACTCAACGCTGAATGGAATAAGGGATGCGGATGAAGAGAAAAATAATATTTGACCTCGACGGCACACTCTTTGATACACTGGAGGATATTATAACAGCGGTAAAAGATACCTTCTCAGAGCTCCGCCTTGATGTGCCGGAATCCCTGGATATAAAGAAAAG
>CAYSKJ010000038.1:13095-21067 GCA_964431655.1 uncultured bacterium
TCAAGACAGCTTTTTTTAAGCCTTCTTGCTGATAAAGCCTGCATGGCGGATGCCGCCCTGAAGATTTTCGGGGATATATACCAGAGCAGGCTGACGGCTGTCACTGAACCCTATCCCGGTGTGCCGGAAATATTAAAGGAGCTCCACACAGACTTCTCCCTGAATGTACTTACTAATAAACCAAAGCGCTTCACACTTCCCCTGATTGAATATTACAGCCTTAAAGAGCTTTTTGACAGCATCATTACCCCTGATGATACCGCTGACAATATAAAAAAACCCGATGCAAGGCTGTGTTCAATGGATATTCTAAAAAATGCAGTCCTCTTTGTAGGGGATTCCGCCGTAGATATGGATATGGCTAAAACCTGCGGCATACCTTCTGTTTTTGTCACCTACGGCTACGGAAGCCTCAATAATTCAGAACCTTCCTTTATAATTGACAGCATATCAGGCCTCCGGGATATTATTATCTCTTCGGGAATATGAAGCTTTGTTTAATATTTTCCATCTAATACCTTATAGATGAAAATTGGGGCCAAAAAGCTTTCATTATAACCATTATAGTTGTAAAATATTAAAAAAAAGGAGGAGAACATGCAAAAACGAGATATAAAATTCCTTTTATCTGCCTTTCTGCCGGCATTAATGATCTGTTTTTCCTGTATTGCTCCCCGAGCACTTGCCCAGGAACGCCCGGTAGTTTTTTCCGAAGGACTGGCACAGCAGAGTATTGCCTGGCAGATAGAGGAACTGGCAAAATGGCTTATAAAATCAAGGGACCTTGTCCCCAGGCCTGATAAATGCAGTCAGTACTGCTTTACCATTGACATGCTTACACTGGGGGGTTCCATTGAAAAGAACAGGCTCACCTTTACTTTAACAGGTCATGTCCTGGCGGATGAGCCGGTTCTTATCCCCCTTTTCGGCAACCCTAAAAAAACTGGTCTGATAAATGTAACCGTCAATAATAAGCCCGCAATCACAGGATTTGAAGACCTGGATCACTGGTTTGTCCGCTCATCGGAAAGGGATTTTACAATAAAGGGGGAGCTGGAGTTCATGGATGAGTACAGCCTCATGGTTATCGGGCCGGTAAATTCATTTTCAGCTCAGCTGGAAGACGGGAAGGTAATCCAGGGTAATAAACTGTCAGGGCTTAAAAACAGCCTGGTTCACATTGAGTCAACAAAGATAAAGACTGCTGCTGAAGAACCGGAAATAAAGCCCCTTTTCCAGCTTAACAGGGCATTCAGGATTTCGGATGACATAGCTTTTGAATACAGGGTTTTTATCCGGTCATCCTCCCAGATCAGCAATTATGAAATACCGATGAAGAACTCGGAGATAGTTCTTGATGTGCGGGGCATCAGCGACTGGAGGCTTGAAAAAGACACCCTGATATTGAACTCGGACCAGAAAACCATACAGTGCATTATTACAGGCAGTATAAAAAGCCTGGGAGAAATGCAGACGGATGAAAGGTCCAATTATGAGTGGTGGCTTATAGAATCCGGACCAGAGCACCGGGTATCAATTAATACCAGCGGAAAACAGGTGGATTCCTCTGAATCACCCATCCCGAGGCAGATGACCCTCTCAAGGCTCTACTTTCTCAACAGGAATAACGCCATCAGGATATCGGTGCAGAAGCTTAAATCCCTGGAAGCCCTGGCAGCAGTAATACACAGCCAGACCCGGAAGATTGTATGGACCGAGGACGGCCACCTCGTTGCCCAGGACAGCATTACCTATGAGAACAGCGGAATAGATTATCTTGTTTTTGACACCATGGGGAAACCCATATACCTGGCGGTTGACAATTCTCCCCAGCGTCTTCTATCCCAGGAGGACATACCGGACACAGCCGTTCTTCTGCCTCTTTTCAAGGGAAGGCACAATGCATTTATACAAAATATCAGCAGGGCAAAGATAAACCATTTCGGAGGGTCGTTCACACTGCCGGTTCCGCGCCACAGCTTCACCATCAGCAAAGGATACCTTGAACTTGGTCTGCCTGGTATGGTAATACCCCTTTATTTTACGGAAGGAAGAGGCTTTATAAATCCCTTCAGCATTGGCGACATGGTAATCTTTATTGTAATAATGATCCTTTCCTTCTTCATGTTTGAATCCAGAAGCATGAAGATCTTTTCCCTGGTATCCCTGGCCGGCCTGTATATGCTCTTAAAGGGGGTTTTTGTATTTCTTCTGATTATCTTCCTTCTTGCAAAGCTGGTGCTTTATCTGAAGAAGAAATATTCACCTAAGACATTTCTGCTTATTATAATCATATCCGCCCTGGCGATAGTATCTCTTTTCATCTACTCCCTGATACTCCCTTCCCTTTTCAGTACAGTAAGATACTATGACAAGGGCCAGATGGCTCCCAGCCCGCCTATGGTACAGCCCCAGGAGTCCTTTGATGAATATGAAAAAGATAAAAGGCTGGGGCAGAAAAGTGACAGCAGTATGGACTATGAGTCAATTCTGAGGGAAGAGAAGGTTATCTCCGATTCTACTATTGTTGAGGGTATAATACCGGTTGCCCTGCCCATGCCCAGCTATGATTACTCACTCTATGCCTACAGGGAACTTATAACAAAAGAAAGGCCCCTGGCTCCGAGACTTCTTTATATCACAAAATACACCCTCATACCGCTTTATATATTATGGCTTATTTCCCTTCTGATAATAATCAGGCATATCTACCCCCGGGCCAGGAATTTTTTTGCGGCAAAAAAGCCTGAAGCATCATAATACCGAGGGCAGGGATACCCTGCCCTCTTTATTCACTTCTCTGGATCCTTTGTATCCTGTATCTTTTCAAAGGTTCCGATATTACCGTCATCGAAGGCTTCAATATACATCTGCCTGGCAATACCTTCCGAATTTAAGCCAAACTGGACAAATCCGCTTTCATCCTCGAAATCAGGTATGGATAGGACAAAGGTATCCCGTTTGAAGGGATGGATAAACAGCTTTATTTCTGCAGGCCCCAGGGTAAGGGACATCTTATCGCCTTCATCCCTTAAAACTGCCTTGCCATAGACATTGCTGTAATAATCCCCTGTATAGGCATCAAAAGGAAGACAGCTCTCTAAATATCCGTCTTCCCTCTCAATATCACGGCTTTGGAGGCCTGACCGGTAGCTTTGGAGCATTTCAGCGCTCCATTCCCTGAGGGGACCCCCGGTATAGATATCTATGAACCGTTTTGCAAGCGCTTCAGGAAGTTTATTATCCGTCATATTTGTAAGAAAGACAAAACCAAGGTCCAGGTCCGGCACCAGCTGGATAAGTGATTTTATGCCTGAGGTTCCCCCGGTATGCCAGATAAAGGCAGGATAGCCTTTATCCTCGGTCAATACCCAGGCGGTACAGTAATAATTCCTGCCAGGCGCTACCTTATCTTTTATTACTGTTTTTGGGAAATGCATATATTCCATGCTTTCCCTGCTTAAGAGCTGTTTACCATTCCATAGACCCTTTTTCAGCTGGAACCTGACCCATTTTGCCATATCCACAGCATTTGAGTTTATACCACCTGCAGGTCCGTAGGTATAGACCCATTCCAGAAAGGGCCAGTCCATGGGCAGAATTTCCGGGGCACCCTGGCAGTTTTTGTGAAGAAAGGAAACGTTTTCTGAATCCACGAAAGCTTCCCTGGTATAGCTGGTGCTGTCCATTCCCAGGGAATTGAGTATCCTTTCCTGGAGATTCTCCTCCCATGTTTTACCTGAAACCTTCTCTATAAGAGCACCGGCCACAAGGAACAGATTGTTCATATAGGCAAATTCAGACCTGAAACTGCTTGCCGGCTCTATATATCGGATGGAATCTATAATATGGCTCCTGTCAAAACCGAAAAAGGACTGCAGGTCTCCGGCATATCCCGGCATTCCGCTATGCTGAGCCATTACGTCAAAGACCCTGAATTCCCTGGTAACCCAGGGATCATACATCCTGAAACCTGGAAGGTGATCAATGACCCGATCACTCCAGTCAAGTCTTTTCTCCTCTGCCATCATGGCAACCAGCGCTGCTGTAAAGGCTTTGGAAGTTGATCCTATCTGAAAGATTGTATATTCGTCTACCCTGTCATCACCCCCAAGTTTTTTTACACCAAAGCCCCCGGCATAAATCAATTCATCCCCGCGCACTATGGCTATGGCCATCCCGGGTATGCCCCACTCTTCCATTGACTTTTGCGCATATTTTTCAAAATCGTCGAGCATACCGGCCAGGGTCTCACCTTCGGGCATGCCGGCATAAAAATCCACTGAAAATAGAGCAATGCCCAGTATAACCAGCATACAGAAAAAAGCTCCGGAATTGAATGTCTTTCTCATAATTTCCTCCAAAAAATTTTTTAAACTGCGGGATAATTTGTTTCCAGCTTGATACATTACTTTACAGGATTATAATATCATAGGGAAAGAAATACAATACGAAAGGATATTTTTTTCAGGAAAAATTAAAGCCTTTTAAAAGGCATGCATGGCAGAAGCCCGGGCGGATGGCGCTATATTTTCCCATTTTCCCTCAGAGGATTTGAAAAGGAAAATACCCTTGCCGCTCACGTCCTGGCCGATTATATCATCATATCTGCCCTGGGTGAACCTGCCCGTGATAATCAGATTAAAGGGCATGTCCGTGATTTTGACCCAGCGGTTTTTATCCAGGGTATAATAATAAGTTGCATTGCTGTAGGACATTAGAACCTCCTTCCCCGGGCCGGGAGCAATATCACCAAAGCCTGTGCCCTGGCCATCCAGGGGCAGTTCCTTTGAGATCCTCATGTAATAAAGGCCTATTAAAGACAGCATCTTATGATTAACCCTGATACCGTCAGCTACAAGGAATTCAGGGTTGTCCTTCAATACTTTTCTGTCCCCTCCGGCATCCCTGGATGAAAAAAGGCCCAGGTAGGTTCCCTTTCCCTCAAAAGAACATAGCAGTTCATCATAACCGTCTCCGTCCAGGTCGCCTGAAACCATCTGCACGGGGCTTTCCCTTACTATCCTGATAAATTCACTGCCCCCGGGGTAGTAAAGATAAAGACCGTCCAGAGAGCCATTATCCTTTACACTGAGAAAGAGCAGTTCTTCAGCCTTATTGAAATTTCCTGCCAGAATAGAATCAGCGGCAACAGGCAAAATTCTCTGACACTGCCCCTCGGCATTGACACTATAAAATCCAAGCCCGTGAAGGCTGACAAATATTCGGCACTTCCCCCCCCCGGGGGATTTTGACAGAGCAAAATCAACATAACTGTATGCATTCCCGAGTATATTTATCCATGCCCTGTGGACAAAGCTGTAGTACCAGAGGCCGTGCCCAGGGAAGATCCCTGCAATCTCAGGAAGCCCGCTTCCGGCTATATTCCCTGCCAGCAGTTTGTCAGCAGTCATATCGGATATCTTTTCCCAGTTAAGGTCCTGGTTATTCTCTATCTGTCCCTCTCTGGACAGAAGATATGTCCCCTGGAAGGCCCCGCCTGTAAGGCTTGCCACGGCATTTGAACCGCTTTCCAGCACGGCGCTGGCCGGTTCGATCCCCAGGCTCCTGGCAAAAAGAGGCTCCTGGTCATTTATACCCCCGAAGATGATACCGTCCTGAACATATACCTGGCCGGTCACATCCTTATCTGAGATTATCCTGTCCTGTATCCTTATGGCATCAAAAATACTGTCATCGCCGTAAATATAGCTTAATACCGCGGGGAAGACATCCTGAAAAACAGCAATATCATATTTATCTCCATATTCCTGTTCAGGCCAGCGTATGGCAAGGAAAGAGCCGTACCTGTCCTGGACATCGTTCCTGTCAATTTCATGGGTGCTGTGATAGACCAGGGATGCGCAGTTCTTGGTAAGATAGGGGCCATGGTCTCCGGCAATAATTACTATGGCATCGGGATTGTTCTCTATAATAGTCTTAATATCCTCCCGTATCTCCTCATTGGCCTTCTTAATACCTGCAAAATGCAGGTATTTTTCATCGGGAAGGCATTTTCCCGATGTCTGGCTATGCCCTGGAACACCACTGTGAGAATACATAAATACGGGCTTTTTGTGACTGCCTGCCAATACCTCCCTTTTCTTTTCAAGGTAGGTCTGGTATCTGCTGGTCTCAAACTCTGCAAAACCAGCAGTATGCCTGAACTCCCCTTCCAGAACAGCCCTTATTACAATCCAGAGGGTCTCTGAAGCAATAAGCTCAGGATAATAATTATCGTATTTTATATCCCCGGAGTTCAGGCCCCGGTAAAGGTAATTATTCGGAATCCTGCAGAAGGTTCTGTAACCCTGGCTTTTTAGTATCTCAGGGACAATGCCTCCGACTATATGCTTCCTTATATTGCCCTGCGGGTCATTATCAATGGAAAGCAGTCTTGAAATGGAGGTAAGGGTGCAGGGTCCGAGGGAATAATTGCCATGGAAGACCTTAAACCCGCTGGATCGTAAAAATTCGATCTGTTCGCTGTTGTCAAAGCCATATTGAAGCATTGTCTCAAAATTAGAATAAGCTTCAAAAACCAGCAGAAAAACGTGCTTTTTCTTTACTGCTTCTTTTTCACCAAGCACTTCCAGGACATGGGATTTTTGCCCTCCATCGGTTTTGTCTTCATCTACATTCATCCCCAGAAAACCGCCCAGAGCATTTATGATAAAAAAGGCTGCAACTGCAGAGCTGAATATCTTTCTGGGCAGAAGCACCAGCAGGAAAAGAACAGCCACTACAACAATAAATACACCGGCCTGGATCTCGGGCTTTCCTCTTCCCGACCAGCTGTATCCGGCTGAAAGGGCTGTCATATTGAATATAACATAAAGAAAACCCGAAGAAAGAATAGAAAACACCTTTTTGGGGGCGAAAACAGAAAGGATAGCGGGTATAATAGTACAGAAAATAACAGATATGACAGCAAAAAATCCGAAAACCAGGAATGAATCCCTAAGGGAAAGCTCTTCCTGGTTAAGGAATATATACTGTATAACAGGTGTCAGAGGTATGAGAACATAGATAAAATCATGAAGATTTAACTTTTCAGAATCCTTGATGAAACTGATATGCCTGGATTTTTTAAAAAACAGAGGATAAAAAAAGGCGCATATTATTGTAAAGATTCCTGCTATAGCTGACATCTCCGACACAAATACAGCATTGATACCCTCAGGAAGGAGCAGGGCTGAAATTAAAAAATACAAAAGCACGAACAAAAGGGCATTAAACGTGAAATTAAAGGCAGATATCCTGTTTGAAAAAAGAAGAAATACGAGGAAGGTCATAAACATACCGAGAACAAGGGGGAATAAAAGAAACTCAAAATCCCCCCGGTAGTTTACAATTCCTTTCATGCATGGCAGTATCGACCCGGGGCTTATCTGATCTGCAGAAAGCTGGAACCAGGCCAGAACTGTACGGTTTGCATCATACTCATCCTGCATAATGCCTTCAGTCTCTGCATCTAATTCCTGCCATTGATTAGCGAATTCTTCACCGGTATATTCATAGGTCTCCCGGCCTATCCTGACAATGGCTCCTTCAATATTATCCTTCTGGTTATAAGGTACACTGATCCAAAGGGATTTTGCTTTCGTTTTACCGGGGAATCCGTTGTTTTCCAGTGGCAGAAACCCTTCAGGACTGCCTGCATAAGCCCTGGAGTCAAGCTGACAATCCTGCCTGGGCTTGATTTCAACGCTTATCTCAGCAAGGTGCATGCTTTTCAGGGCTGATATCCCCGCAATTAATGTGCAGAACACCAGGAAAGATCCAATAACAGTAATAATCTTTGCCCCCAGGGGCAGTTTATCGTAGCTCTTTTTCATCTGCTTTCATTAAAATATCTTGGCTCTTATGCTTATGGCATGGTAATTTCAGATGACGGCCCGGTCAAGAAAATTAAAGGTTTTGTCAAAACAAAATAGAAATGTCCCTTTTTTACCAAATTAGAAATGTCCCC
>CAYSKJ010000039.1:0-20345 GCA_964431655.1 uncultured bacterium
CCCACAAAGCCCCTTGCCTCAGGCCATATGGGAGTCTGGGGATAAACTGTTGCCGATAATACACCTATAACCAAAAAAACCATAATTATCCGTTTCATCTTACATCAACCTCCATTTTATATTTCCCTGCAGGGGCATTTAAATAAAAAAAAGCCCCTTACTCTTTACAATAAGGGGCTTTGATGTGAATTTTTTCTAATCAAGATCAATCATTTTTACAGATATATAGCAAGCTCCCGGGATAGAACCATACCCCGCACCCCCATCCCATTCGCATGAAGGGCTTCCGATCCAGATCTCCTGCTCAACCGGGGTCCAGGGAACTGTCTGAGCGCTTGCCCTGAGCAGTTCGCCATTTCTCCACAGCTGTATACCGTAATTTAGATCCCCGTTAACAATTATCTTAAATTCATAGATTGTATTAGGATTCCAGCCCAAAGGACCAATAAATTCCTCCCATTCAAAGTGGTCTGACAAAGTGTAGGACCACTTGACCATATTTGCCAAATGCTCAATTCCTGGATAATAGCCGTATTTCCTTACAAGTGCGCTGTTATCCCAGTCTTCATTATAGGACATGGCGTCCGAAAGGAAGAAGATCTGGCCCTTGAAAGGAAAGCTGTGATTATGGACCAGGCCCTTAACTTTGACAATCAGTTCGAATCTGTTAAGCTCAGGCAGATCCAGCAGCAGTCTCTCGCAGTATTCCTGTATTGTATAGCCTCCGCCGGGGAATATGTAATAAAATGCTACATCTTCAGCAAACATGCAGTCATCCTCATGCTGCTCAATATTTTCAAGGTATTCATTGCTGTTTAAAAAGAGGTTGACTGTCTGCATTCTTGTAAGACCCCCGGAGCTTAGAGCCTCTATCCAGTTATAGGTCTCCCCGGGTGTGGGATTCCTCCTGAGTATTGAAAAATAGACATCATTCATAAACTGCCTGTTGCTCCGGTTCCTGGCGGCATACTCACCTGAGCTGAACATGCTTACTATAACGGATTCCCTAGTTATCTGACATTTCAATAAGGGAACCACTTTGTTTAATATCTCGAGCTTATTACCATTCCTGTCCAGAATCCTGTTATACATCTCTCCGACAAAAACCTTTGGCTGAGGCCAGATGGGATATTGGGCAAAAACAGTTCCTGATATTATGGCAATGCATAAAACCACCATTAAAATCCGCTTCATCGTTTTTTCAATTCTCCTTTTTATTTTATATTATTATTTTTTATCATCGTAACTTTGAACAGAAATGTTTAAAATAATCATAGAAATATTTCATATTATTGGGTTTCTGTAAATAAAAAAATTGCTTTTTAACCCTAATAAATCTTGATTTCAGATGTTCTGAGATATAGAATATGGTACAAAAGGATAATAGTTTTTTTCCAAATAATCTATAATTCTAATAAAGGAATAAACTTATTAATATATCAGATCAGGAGGGATTTTAAGAATGGAATTTATTATTGAACATGAGCCTGTATTCTCAACCCTGAAGGTGATCATGCAGAAGGGGGAGAGTTTCAGGGCAGAGGCGGGAGCAATGATAAGCATGTCAAGCACTCTGAACCTGGAGGCAAAAACCGCCGGAAAGGGCCTTATGGGAACACTGAAGGCCGCTGTGGGCGGAGAATCCTTTTTCGCATCCCTGATTACATGCCGGGAGGATGAGGGTGAAATAATCCTTGCCCCTTCAACCCCTGGAGATATACTCATGATAGAGATGAATCAGTCTTCAGTCTTTGCTCAGGCTGGAGCCTATCTTGCCGGCGACCCGGATCTGGAGATATCCACAAAGGGCTCTTTCAAGGCATTTATCAGCGGCGAAGGCCTGTTCCTGCAGACCATAAGAGGCAGGGGCAAGCTGTTTTTGCAGTCCTATGGCGCTATAATGAAAAGAGAGCTGGCTGCCGGCCAGTCATATACGGTGGATACAGGACATATAGTAGCCTTTGAGGAAACGGTAAGCTACAGGATAAAAAAGGCTTCGAAGGGAATCTTTTCAAGTATAGCCTCAGGAGAAGGACTTGTATGTGAGTATACCGGACCGGGAAAAATATGGATACAGACAAGGGATTTAGGCCTGCTGGCAAAGCTTATTGCAAGATTTATACCGGCTAAAAGATCATAACGGGTATTTTTTCCGAAGGGCTGAAAGGATTTTTTCCGCGTCTTTCGGCATCAATGACCTTCTTGATGCCTCTTCCAGGGCTGCTATTGTCATTTTTTCTATCTCTTCCTGATTATACCTGGGAAGCCTGAAATCCCTGCAGGCTTTTTCAAAGTGAGCCTTTTTTATTGTATCAGAAGCTTCGGCCATGGCAAATTCGTGGGAAATTAAAAGCACCTGTTCAATATTTGCAGGTGTATATCCCTGCAGGTTTTCCTCCCAGAATCCTGCCGGGATGGCTTCAACAACGAATTTATGCTTTTTGATAATGGAATTAACTATTTTGACAATATCCTCCCTTGAGGGGAATAGTATGGGGATCTTGGCATCCGACCTTCCTGAACGCCTCATAGCAGGGTCAATTTTGTTAGGCCAGTTGGTAATATCAATCCTGACAATCTTACCCCGGTTTGAACCATCGCCCCAGAAATGAAAATTCCTGGCCCGCATTCTGTTATCAAGCTGTGATGAGTCGCTGTCAGCCCTTGAACCCTCCTGCTGTTCGCTCTCATCTATAATGACTATGACAGGCGCCATAGCCTTAAGCAGTGAATGAAACCTCTCCTGCTTCTTTTCCGATTCACCAACATACTTGTCGCGAAGGCTTTTTGCTGTGACAACCAGAAGGCCGCATTCCTTTGCAAAACATTCTATAAGAAATGTTTTTCCGGTTCCCGGAGGGCCCATTATTATAATACCCATCGGTACAGTTTTTGTCCTGCCCCTGGATATGTTTTCAGCGACCTTTTTCAGGTAATTCTTTATATAATCGAATCCGCCGACATACTCCAGACCGTATTTTGGGTTTACAACCTCAACAATGTCTGAATATTCCTGGTTGATTATCCTGATTTTCTGCTCCAGCACATGTTCCGGATCTACTTTTCTTTCATAGGCACTGGCCTGGAGCATTATATTTTCAAGGTGATGGAGGCACAGCCCTCCTGAGGCAAGGCTTATGCTTCGAATCTCTTCTTCATCAAGCCCGGTTTTTAATCTGATGTTAAGATAGCAGAGATAATCATACCTGTCCTGCTGTTCTGGCATTTTTATCTCAATCACATCCATTCCAACACTGCTTATTATAAGGTCATCGCTGATATTTGACTTGTCTTTTGTAATAAGTATTCCGATGTTTTTTTTCCTGGATATATCCAGGTCATTGGCCCATCTTGAAATGGCAATGGCGTCAATTTTACTCCTTCCCGAAAGTGTCTGGGAAGGGGCAAGGCTTTCAAGGTATTCAATGATAACGGCTGTCTGTCTTCCGTCATTTTCGCCATATTTAAGGGCCTTCTCAAGGTAGAGCAAAGATACGTCGGGGTCTCTCGGAATACCCTGATGGTATTTTGACGCCCTGGTGACAATCCTGTCAAAGAAATCACGCCTTCTTCCCATGTCATCAAAATAAATCCCCAGGGCAAGATTATAAAAACAGACAAAGACCCTGTTTGCAAGTATCTGTTTTAATACATCCTTGAGCGGAAGATACTCATTACCCATCCTGAAAAAATCATTTATATTCCCATAGAGCAGAAATTGATGGGATACTCCGATATTAATGCTGTGTATTATCTTTTTAACAAAATCAGGCAATGTGAGATCAAATTTATTATCTATGAACATAATCCTTCCCTGCCTATAACCTGAATGCAAAAACCTTGTCTGAAGAAGCAGTAAATAGAATTCCTGAGTCAATAAAGGGAGTAGCCCGGCAAAAGTTCTCCATGGAAAGCCTTCCCAGGACAGTTCCGGAAGAGATGTCAATTATATACAGCATACCACCTTCATCAGCTGATATTACATAATCACCGTATATGACCGGCGAGCTGATAACCGGGTTGCAGGTATTTATGCTCCATACCAGGTGCTTTTTATCCCGGCTTATATCTATGCACCTGACAGTTTTATCCATCGATGCCGTTATAACCAGATTATCTTTCACAACAGGGCTTGCAAATATCTTTTCCCTGAGTTCTATCTTTTTAAGCAGAGAAAAATCGCTGGTATTCAAAATATATAAAAAACCCTTAAAACTGCCGTAGATCATGCTATCCTGAGTTATCACAGGGGTAGATCTTATAGTATCCTCGCAGGCAGACTCCCATAGCGCTTTGCCGTCCTCCTGACGGTAAACGCCTGCCTTTCCCTTATCCCATAATACTGTAACAGCATCTCTTTTTCTTATCAGGGCGCATGATGAGTATACCCATCCCCTGTCTTTTATCCTCCACTTTATTTCCAGGCTATCACTGTCCAGACAAAATGCATTGCCATTGTAGGTTCCAATGAAAACCCCTTTTTCTGTGGCCAGCGGGGAAGAGCGTATCAGGCTCCCGTCAAGGTTCTTTGTAATTTTTATATTTCCTGTAATAATATCAATAAGATAGAAGTTGCCCTCGTCATCCCCTATATAAAGCCTGTTTCCCTGAACTGCAGGCGTGCTTTCCACCGAAGACAGCAATACTATTGATTTAATCAGTTCCCCTGTATTCTTATCCAGCAAAAAAAGCTTCTTATCCGAGGAGGCACAGTAAAGCACATCCCTGTATGCAACAGGGGAAGAAATAAGCCTGCTTCCGGCATTAAAGGTCCATAGAGGCACAGGCTTGGAAGGATTTCGGATAGTACCTCCCTCGTGCATATGGTTCCGTTCCTGATTCAGCCTGAACCCTGCAGAAGGATAAGTACCCTCAATTTCCTTTTTTATCGCAAGTAATTCTGTTTCCAGAAATTTATCATCTATTCTCCTGCATATTATCCGTTCCAGAATCCTTTTCATCCTTATGGGCATATCCTTCTGTTCTTGGATTTGTCTCTTATCCAGAAGGTCTGCAAAGGATAAAGGCCTTCCTGTCAGAAGGTAAAACAGGCAGTTGCCAAATGCAACCATATCCTCCCCGGGATCTGCACTGGTAACAACCTTCAGATTGTCAAGAAGAATCTTCCCGCCTTTGAACTCTATGAAATCTGGAAATATCCTGAAGGAAAGTCCATTTTTATGATATCTGGCCATCTTCCTGGCAATTTTAAGTAAAAATTTTACAATTTCCTTTAGATTGATGGCATTGATTATTGTTTCACTCATATTTCAATACTTCTCTAATAATACAACCTGATTTTCAAAATCCGGGTATTCTCTGTAAAGAACAGCCTTAATCCCAAGAGAGGCTGCCATGTAAACGTTTTCTCTGATATCATCGAAATATAGAACCTCTGATACATCTTTACCTGATAATTTCAGTGCTGTCATGAAAAAACCGGTTTCAGGCTTCTTGTACCCAATCTCATGGGAACACACAAGGTGCAGAAAGCAGTCAAAATAGTCCTTATAGCTATCATTCAGGTATTCCAGGTGCATCTCATTCGTATTTGATACAATCACAAGATCATATTTTTCCCTCAAAACTGGAAGACGGTTCAGCAGGGAATAATTGGGCGTAAATATATTGTTATAGATACTGCTGAATTCCTTAAACCCTATAATGTTCCCATACAAGGAAACAAATATTTTATAGTATTCATCACTGTTTATTAGCCCCCTTTCAAAATCGTCAGTAGGTTTTTCCATCTGTGAGACAATCAAGGAAATCTCTCTGCCCGTGATACAGGAGATTTTTTTCAGGGCAATTGCCGGGTCAAAGTAAAACAGCACATTGCCTATATCAAGGAACAGGCAGTTAATATTATTTTTTTTCATCATCCTTCAATACTATTCTTAACTCCTCCAACTGCTTTTTGTCCACAGGTGAAGGGGCATCCATCAGCAGGTCCTTCCCCTCCGTGGTCTTTGGAAAGGCAAGAACATCCCTCATTTTTTCAGTACCGGCAAGAACCATTATAAGTCTGTCCAGTCCCGGTGCAGCTCCACCATGGGGAGGAGCTCCATACCTGAGGGCTGTAAGAAGACTGCTGAACTTGCTGTCCTGGTCTTCCCTTGTAAGGCCGATAAGGCTCATGATCTTTCTCTGCAGTTTTTCCTCGTGGATTCTGAGACTGCCGCTGCATAGCTCATATCCATTGCACACTATATCATACTGGGTACCCCTCACTTTTAGCGGATCTGAATCGAGCAAAGCCATATCTTCTTCCCTGGGAAGAACGAACATGTGGTGCACAGGCTGTACTGCACCTTCGTCATCCAGTTCAAAAAGAGGAAAATCCACAATGAATGCAAAACCCAGGATAGCAGGATTGTAAAGCCCAAGTTCATCACCGAATTTTTTCCTTAAATGACCCAGTCCGGCATTGACATGCTTTCTATTTCCAAAGGATAAAAGAAACAGTTCATTTTCTTTCAGTCCAGTGTTCAGTAATATATTTTTCAGCTGTTCCTGGGAGCAGAATTTGTCAATGCTTGTCTTTAGATCTCCCCCCCGGTCTGCAATAAAAAGCATGCCCTCAGCTCTGTAATTTCCAAGAAACGACTTATAACTGTCCAGATCC
Organism: uncultured bacterium; assembly: GCA_964431655.1. GTDB lineage: Bacteria > CAYMEV01 > CAYMEV01 > CAYMEV01 > CAYMEV01 > CAYMEV01. Next base: position 6,626 of record CAYSKJ010000039.1, read on the forward strand.
TTTCTTGATGCCTGTCCCATATCCGGCACAATAATACCTTTGATACAGAAATCGTCATCAGCAAACCTGTCTTTTAAGAAAGGTACCTCAAGCCTTTGGAAAGCCTTTGTCATGTCCCTTAATTCCATGCCGAACCGGATATCAGGCTTATCCGAACCATACCTTTCCATTGCCTCCTCATAGGGTATCCTCCTGAACGGCCTGTCCTGAACTGTTTTTTCCGTGCAGTTCTCTGTTATGCTCATAAACAATTCTTCCAGGAGGCTCAAAATGTCCTCTACTTCAACAAAGCTCATCTCCATGTCTATCTGTGTATGTTCAATCTGCCGGTCAGCTCTTGCATCTTCATCCCTTAAACAACGTGCAATCTGAAAATACCTGTCAATACCGCCTATCATCAATATTTCCTTGTATTGCTGGGGAGACTGGGGAAGGGCGTAAAAAGACCCCCTGAACCGCCTTGAAGGGACAATAAAATCCCTTGCTCCTTCGGGGCTTGACCTGGTGAGCAAAGGTGTCTCAATCTCCATAAAACCCCTCTGGCTTAAAAAGTTCCTGACATAGAGGACTACCTCATGCCTGAGCTTTAGATTTTTCAATATATGCTGCCTTCTCAGGTCCAGATAACGGTATTTAAGGGAAAGATTCTCTGCAACCGGTTCGTCATTATTTACCTCAAAGGGCAGATTTTCACAGCTGTTAAGTATCTGCAGGCTGGAGATCTCTATTTCGATGTCGCCCTTGGCCTGATCAGGATTAAGCTGGTCTGCCGGCCTTAATCTTACCACGCCTTCTACAGAAACTACATATTCCAGCTTCATATTTTTTATGGTGTTTATCAACCCCTCATTATTCCTGGTTTTCTCACAAAAGGCCTGTACAAAACAGTCCCTGTCCCTTACATTTATAAAAAATCTCTCTTTGTGATCCCTTATACGATGAACCCAGCCGGATATCCTGACTGTTTTATCCTTATAATCACCGGATAATTGGCTTATTGTAAAATCACGATATTTTGACACGCAAATTCCTCCTGTCATTCCCATATATTATAAATTCAGGCACAATCTTCTTTCATAAAAGCGGAGGCATTATCCTTACACCCTTCTTATTTCCCGGAGTATTGTCGAAAACCTCGACAGCATAGAAAATAAGGAGCGGAAATTCAATGCTGAACTCGCCGTGAAAGAAGCCGTGTATCCTGTTGACATATTTCAGAAGTTTTTTTTCATATTCATCAGCTGTATTATCACCGGGATGGACAATTCTGGCTATAGATCTCACCTCAAAGGATTGCCGGTCAAGAAATACAATGGTCGCTGCAGGGTTTTCCATAATATTCAGGAATGTATGGGTCTCAAAATCCCTGGAGGTATAAAGCTCGAGGGATGTCTGCATTCTTGGGTCAAAATTTTCATGATTCCCATAGAGTTCTATAAGCCAGTCAAGCTTATCCCGCATATCATCATTCCCATGACTTACCATATGCTCTATGAAAGAGTCCACTTTCCCGGATGCAGGAGCCATACCAATTCCCTTAACCGCATTATTGAGGGTAAATACCGAATCTTTCCTCTTCCCCCCCCAGGTTGCTACCATACCGCTGTGAGGACCGCCCAGGGTAAATCCTCCAGTCCCTTCCCGCATGGCTTTCAATGCTTTCAGCCTGGAACCGAGATTCCATTCCATAAAATCTGAAGGAAGTTTTTTAATGCTGTACTCAAGCCATGAATTATCTATCCTTGCCCGGATAATCCCGCTTTCAATATTTGATATATCAATGGATTTCTGCCTGAATATGCCGTTTTCCCAGTAGTTTTTTTCCCCCTTCTCCCAGAAACCTGCCATTAGACCGAGCGGGCCGGCCAGAATCATACTGCCGAAAGACAGCATTTTGAAAAAACTTCTCCTGTTCATTGTCTTTCCTCCTTTCTAATTTGCAACAGCCTGTTCAAATAATGCATTACCCCTTTTTGATAAGGGGATAAAAGCCTTTACATTCTTTACAATATGCACCATCCATATAAATCCAAGAACCGCTGAGAGGACATTTGCAGCCGCCTGCCCGGCCCATAAACCGTAACCGTTTAAAGAATCCCTCAGCAGATAGGTAAGGGGCATAAGAAGAAATACGGAATGGAAAACATGAAAGATAAAAACCTTCCTGCCAAGGCCCAGAGCACTCAGAGTGGCAACAAGAAGAAGCCTCAGGCCCAAAAAAAGGCTTCCGATGGACAGTATCCTGAAAATTGCATTGCCAATTCTCAGTACAGAAGGCTCATCGGAAAAGAGAAGGATAAAATTTTCACTGAAGACAAAAAATAGAAAACTGGCAAAAATACAGATACCGGTATAAAGGAAAACTGCGTTCCTGATTATAAGATCCATTCTGCCTTTATTGCCCGCCCCGTAGTTCTGTCCTATCATGGGAACCGAAGCGCCGGAAAAACCTACAAGCCCAAGAAACAGTATCTGAAAATAGGTCATGACAATGGTATGGGCAGAGACTGCGGCATCTCCCAGGGGAGTCATCAGGAAAAGGATAAAGGCAAAACTTGCGTTTTCTACAAGCATTCCTATTACCTTGGGGAAACCTACTTCCAGGATCCCCCGTACAATTGCAAAGCTGAATTTCATTGAATTTAGAACAGGTCTTACAATCCTGTCCTTTCTGAATATGCAGAATATGACTATAATAAAGGATATTGCCCGGGAAAAAACCGTAGCAAAGGCAGCGCCGTCAATACCGTATGCCGGTACCGGACCATAGCCGAATATAAGTATGGGGTCCAGAACCAGATTCAGCCCGTTCCCGATGAGCATAGCTTTCATAGGGGATACCATGTCCCCCTCCCCTTTCAGGATATTGCTTCCAATCATTGAACCGAATATAAATATGCTCCCGTTAAGGTTTATAAGGGTATAGGATATTGTCAGAGGCATCATTTCCACAGATGTCCCCAGCAGGTTGTATATAAATATAAGACCCCTTTCTCCCAGGAGCATAAGCAGTCCTGAAAACACCAGGGCAAGATAAAATGAATGAACAACGCTTTTTTTAACATCATGTACCTCTTCAGCGCCGATAAGCCTGGAGATTATGGAAGTAGATCCTATGCCTATGCCGACCGCAAAAGAGACTATTATACCGATAACCGCAAAACTCATGCCTATAGCTCCTACCTCTACATGACCCAGTTTTGCAACAAAAAACCTGTCCACAAAATTAAACAGGGTCTGAGAGCCGTAGGCAACGGTCATGGGGATGGATAATTTCATCATTGTTTTTAAAATCGGGCCCTTGAGAATAAGCTCCTTGTTCCCGGTTATATCCTTGTTATCCATCTTCAGCAAATACTCTCAGAATTATTTAAATTAATAATACAGGCAAGCACGGTATTCCTACAATAGCAATTATTTAATTGACATACACGATTACTGCATATATTTCAATATAAATATTTCCATGTTATTGCTATGAAGATATTAAAATACATACTGATATCCATGAGGCCGCGGCAGTGGTTCAAAAACCTGTTCATTTTTGCAGGTCTCGTCTTCTCTCTTCATCTTATGGATTTACATTACCTTAAAACTACAATTCTTGGTTTTATACTTTTTTCAGTTCTCTCCGGATGCGTATATATCATAAATGACCTGGCCGACTATAAGAAAGACAAAAACCACGATGATAAAAAAAACCGGCCGATCGCCTCACAAAAACTGAGCAGGATCAATGCCCTTGCTGCTGTTTTTATACTTCTTCCTGTAACCATCTTTGCCGGTTTCATGATAAATGAAAAGTTTGGAATTATCCAGGTTGTATATCTGCTGATGCAGTTATTTTACTCCTTCGCTGGCAAAAACATTGTCATACTTGATGTCATGCTGATTTCTTTCGGTTTCGTTCTTCGTGCCATTGCAGGTTCCTTTGTGATAGAGATAGGTATTTCTCACTGGCTGTTAATCTGCACCCTGCTTTTATCCTTATTCCTTGCCCTCTGTAAAAGGAGGCATGAGCTGTTAAATCCTGCCTTTATCCATGAAAACACAGGCCTGCAAGAAATAAACAAAGGCAAAAGAGAACATAAGACAAGGAATGTCCTGTTCTCCTATGATGCCGATTTTATTGATCAGATGATATCAGTAGTCACTGCATCGACACTAATGGCTTATATACTGTATACTATCAGCCCTGATGTAGTATTGAAATTCAGGACAAATAATCTGCTTTTTACTGTGCCCATGGTATTATTCGGCATTTTCAGGTATTTATACATAGTCTATGTAGAGAATAAGGGTTCAAGTCCGGAAAAAGCCATTCTAAGCGATGCACATATGATTGTAAACCTTATATTGTGGTTTGCAGTTGTAGTCTTTGTTTTATATTTCAGGGATGGAATATCATTTTTTTAATAAATTTGGCAGGAGCATAATATATGGATGATTTTATGAATGAAACCTGGCGGGTTTTCAAGATTATGGCTGAATTTGTGGAGGGGTTTGAAGAACTGAGGGATATACGCCCTTCGGTATCCATCTTCGGCTCAGCAAGAAAAGGCTATGACCCTGTCTACTATGAAAAAGCCGAAATTGTCGCAAAAAATCTCTCGGACCTGGGTTTTAACATTATAACGGGAGGGGGCCCGGGAATTATGGAATCTGCCAATAAAGGCGCAAAAGCAGGCAAAAGCAAATCCGTGGGCCTGAATATAAAACTGCCTGCTGAACAGCACCCGAACAGCTATCAGAATATCATGCTTGAATTCAAATACTTCTTTGCAAGAAAGGTGATGTTTGTCAAGTATGCCAGCGGATTCGTAGTATTTCCAGGGGGGTTCGGCACTCTGGATGAGTTCTTTGAAGCCCTGACCCTGATGCAGACAGAAAAGACCCTTCAGTTTCCCGTGATATGCTTCGGTTCGGAGTTCTGGAACGGGCTTTTTGAATGGATAAGAAATACACTCCTCAAGAACAAGGCTATCAATCCCGACGACATGGCCCTGTTCTACCTTACAGACGATATAGACGAGGCTGTGCAGATCATTCTGGAGAACTGGCATAAGCGGAAATACAATCATAGTACCATTATTTAGGAGCATTTTATGTCAATAATTGCATGCCTCAGGAAAAGGCGCTTTTTGAAAAGGGTATACAGCTATATTAAATCAAGAGATTATGACAAAGCAGTATCTGAACTAAATTCCCTGGATGAAGAGAAACTGGATGAGGATTATTACTATGCATTATCCCTTGCATATCTCGCACAGGGTAATACAAAAGAATCTATGGAAGCAATTGACAGCGCTATAGAAAAGGACAGGGGAAACCCCGCTCTCATTGTGCATAAGGCAAAGATACTGCAAAGATTAAAGCTTTATGAAGAATCCTCTTCCCTGCTTGAGTCCTCAAAACAGCTCACCCTGTTCAATGAAGAAATCCTTTACATTCAGGCAATAAACTATCTCGCCCTTAACGACCCTGCCCATGCCAATGAGCTTTTCTATGAAGCGCTGAAAACCATTGATAAACGTTTCGTTGAATCAAGGATAGCCATGGCTGTTGAGCTTTTCCTCCTGAAAAACCGGCAGTGAATTTGACTGGTTTATCTGCTAAAACGGTATTCAGACTCCAGCATAGACATCATAATAAAATCGGAGAATTTTCCCTTTGAAAAAAACCCGTCTCTCTGCACCCCCTCCTCCACAAAACCCACCTTTTTCCAGAATTTTACAGCATTTCTGTTTTCTGCCACAACGCCTATGGCCAGCCTGTGAAAATTAAGATAATTAAAGCCGTATTCAAGCATCATCCCTGCTGTTTCTGCCCCATAGCCCCTGCCATGAAAATTTCTGTCCCATATAATCAGAGAATAATCTGATGTCCTCCAGGGATAAAATATCCTTAAGAATCCTGTTTCACCGATGATATTTCCGCTTTTCCTGTCTATGATTAAAAACCATATCCTTGTATCTGTTGCCTGATTTTTATTATAAAAGTCCTCCAGCTTGCCTTCGGTAACTGGATACACTTCTCCGGTAAGATATGCCGGTTCGGAATCAGAAATCAGCTTCATCAGCACCGGCAGGTCCTGTTTCCTCAAGGTCCTGAGGGTGATTCTTTCCGTACTAAGCAGTCCTGTCTCAATATTCATGCAAGGTTTGTTTCTTCGGATATTGTCTCAACAGCCTCATTCTGGCTGCTGTATATATTGAAAAGCGGCGTAAATCCTGCTATATCAAATATTTCCTTCACAAATTCATTCATGGAGCAGAGTGCAAGCCTGCCTTTCTTCTTATTGATCTTTTTCAAGCCGACCAGCAGGACCCTGAGGCCGGCACTGCTGATATATTCAAGTCTTGAGAGATCAATCAGTATGTCTTTCTGATTTTTATCAAATAATTCCGCCAGCTCCTGGTCCAGTTCCCTGGATGTATTACTGTCAAGCCTTCCTGTCAACTCAATCACAGCAGTATTGCCTACATTTTTTTTCTTTATTTCCATGCCGGTTCTCCTCCAGGTATAATAATTTTAATGCATAAGATATATTTATAGCCTTTTTTTTACAATAAAATAGTTTTTGCCTTCTTCCCGTCTATGGTCAACCTCATCCATCAGTTTTCTGACAATATGGATTCCCAGTCCGCCTGCCTTCCTTTCATCTATGGGCTCATCAAGGGCTGGGACCGGTACTGTCCCGGGGTCAAAAGGCTGGCCGTCGTCACAAAAAATAAGAGTAAATATATCATCTTCAATAATGAACTTTATATCAATGATGTGTTCTTTTGAATCATTATAGCTGTAGGTCATAATATTATTAAGTATTTCATCCAGAACTATACTGAATATGGAGCCTAAGTTTCCCTGAAGACCGTATTTTTTGCAGAAGTTCTCCAGCCTTGCATTGGCTTCAATGATTCTTTCATAATTATTCATGATGCTGAAGCATTCAGTGTATTCCATAATATATCCTCAGAACTCTTCTAGCAAAGCCTCTTTAACAAAAGAAGAGTAATATCATCAAACTGGTTATCTTTCTGGAAGTTTTCCAGATCCCTGCATACATTATCAACAGTCTCTTTCAGGGGAAGATGCACGGAGTTACTCAATTTGCCCATAAAACGCCCCGATCCGTAAAAACTGCCGTCATCTCCCGTTGCATCAGTAATTCCGTCAGTATACAGAATAAGAGTATCTTCTCTTTTTAGCTTTATAATCTTTTCCCGGTATATTTCCCCCGGCGATATACCCATGGCCATATTCCCAAGGCCTTCCAGCTCGCTGATAAGGCCTTCTTTTGAAAGGATAAGACTGCCCTTGTGACCGGCATTGGCATAGGTTGTCTCTCCGGTAAATATATTGTAATAGGCCAGGAAGAGTGTAATAAACATGCAGGTATCATTATCCTGGCATAATATTTTATTTGCTTCGGTCAAAACTCCTGCCGGCGAGCTCTCTTTATCCCTGCAGAGTATCTTGGCCAGAGTCCTTGCTATTACCATATAAAGACCTGCAGAGATACCCTTTCCTGATACATCGGCTATCATGAGTCCCAGCCTTTCCGGATCAATGAAATAAAAATCGTAGAAATCACCGGCAACCTCCTTTGCAGGAAGATTTCTACCATACAGGTCAAATTCCTTATTTTCCGGGAATGCCGGGAATATCCCGGGGAGAAGGCTTTCCTGTATCTGCCTGGCTATCCTGAGTTCGCTTTCTACGGCCTCCCTGGCTTTGGTAGCTTTCATAAGGCTTGCTATGTGAGCCTTCAGATTCTCCGCCATCTCGTTGAAAATACGGCCCAATTCGCCTATCTCATCATTACCCTTGATCTTTTCTATTTTAGATTCGAGATTGCCATCAGCAATATGTTCAGCATAAAGGGCAAGCTTTCTAACAGGCCTGGTTATTCCAATGGAAACCCATATTATAAGGAATATTATAACAAATAACCCTACAAGCAGCAGCAGGCTCTGCACCATAATAGACCTCCTTATGGAGGTCAGTATCTCAGCCTCGGGTATTACTGCCGCGAAACTCCAGTCACAGCTTTCTATGGGTGTGTATACGATCCATTTTTTTTCACCGGTTTCAACATCCGGATAGGAGGCAATTCCGGATTCCCCCTCCACCATTTTTCTGCCGGTTTTCCTTATATCAGGCATATTATAATGCCTGGCCAGGCTGAATATGCTCTCTCTCATAACATAGTCCTTTATCGGATGGTAAAGAAAGGTTCCGGTCCTTGAAACAATGAATGTATATCCCCCCATGATGGATATCCCTGATACCACCTCTTCCAGCTCATTCAGGCTGACGTCGGCAGTTGCAACTGCTATAAGCTCCCCTTTGTCAATAACCGGATGAGAGTATGTAATCATCAGTTCATCCCCCCCTCCTTCGTCAAAATAGGGCTCGGTCCAGTAGGGAGCTCCAAGCCCTTTAGGTATCCGATACCAGTCACATGAAAGGTAATTGTATTTCTCTGCCAGATCTGTATAAGCCAGCACGGACCCCTTCCTGAAAAAATAGGGCGAATATAGCTCACGGCCTGCTTTCCCCTTTCCAGGCTCATATGCAATAGCCATTCCGTAAATATCATCATTCCTGTTGATTTTGGCTTTAATAAGGCTGAAAAGCTCATCATCATCAATGTCAATTATTGCATCCACGGTATCGGCAATGCTTTCAGCGCTGGCAGATACCGAGCAAAAAAGGTTGTCCAGCTCTGCAGCATTATGTCCTGTCAGCTCCACAAGGTAATTTTTGGTATGAGCGATGGCAGTGGCCCTGCCCAGGTCATAAGTAAGATAAACTGCCAAAGCATAGATAATTATCAGGGGAATAACAATATAAAGTATCATTTTTTTTCTTAAAGAGTGTTTTACCCTGGATACGGAATTATTCTTCATTTCTTAAAATCCTCAAAGAATTAATCCTGATTTATCACTGATCCTTATAAAGCACAGATGCAAGATCACCCATAATTATCCCTGTCCGGATAGCTCCAAAGAGCTGATAAATCATGACAGGGCCATGAGGAATAATGCAAAATCCAAAAATCCTTAATTCCATACATAAAATTTTTAGCATATTGTATCACTAAAGGCAAAATAATAAGTAATATGCCAGTTCCAGGTTTTTAATTCATGTAATGGTGATAATTTTGCCCCGCTGCAGGCCTTATATCCTGCCATGGAAAAGAACGCCAGAATATCCAGAATCTTGGCCCGCTCTGCGTGTGTGAGTTTTAAATATTTTATTAACCATGTCTGGAGTAAATAAAAAAAACCTGGACTGTTCATTTCAAACCCGGTATTCTAATTTATATGCTTTTTTGCCGAACAGCATTTATACAGGAAAAGACAGCCTGTATCCTATATATCTTCAGGTTTATCCAACCTTCCGCAATACTGCAGGCATATATATAAAATCAGACAGGAGGTGCTATTATGAATATTGTTGATTATATCATATTTACCCTTTATATGGCAGGTATTTTGTATATAGGTTTTTATTTCTGGAAGAAAAACAGGAATGTAACCGATTATTACGTGGGAAACAGGGAAATGTCCCCTGCACAGATAGGATTGTCAGTCGTGGCTACCGATGTCGGAGGCGGATTTTCCATAGGCCTGGGAGGTCTTGGCTTCATGATGGGTATAAGCGGCAGCTGGCTTCTTTTTACAGGTTTTCTTGGTGCCTGGCTCTCAGCTGTTATCCTCATACCAAAAATAAAAAAGATTGACCAGCAAAATGATATGCTGACCTACCCTGATTTTATGAAGTACATGTACGGCAATAATACAGCCCTTATCGCAGCCCTGATATCCGCAGTGGGCTATCTTGGTTTCACCGGTGCCCAGGCCCTTGCAGGGGCGAAGCTGGCTTCCGCTACCATACTGACAAAAGCCCCTTTCGGGATTGCACCCCTTACCTTTTCCCTGATAATAATATCTATAATAATCATAGGTTATACTGCCCTGGGCGGGCTTAAGGCTGTTGTCCTGACAGACAGCGTCCAGTGGACTGTAATACTTATTGGATTCCTGGTGGCAATCCCTTTTGCTCTCCATAGTGTGGGAGGTCTGGGGACACTAAAGGAAACCCTGCCTGAAAACTTTTTCAGCTTTACAAACATTAAAACTGCTGAATTCATAAACTGGATGGTAACCATAATACCTGTATGGTTTGTAGCAATGACTCTTTATCAGAGAATATATGCATGCAAGGATAAAAGAGATGCTCAGCGTGCCTGGTTTCTGGCAGGAATACTGGAATGGCCCCTGCTGGCCATACTGGGTGCGTTTTTAGGCCTGTGCAGCAGGGCTCTCTTCCCTGAAGTGGAAGCTGAAATGGGTCTTCCCCTTTTGATAAGTACAGTTCTTCCCGTCGGTATCGCAGGGATTGTGGTATCAGCCTATTTTTCTGCAATCATGTCAACAGCTGACAGCTGCCTGATGGCATCATCGGGAAACATCATCAATGATTTCCTGTTAAAATATGCAAAAAAATCAAGATCGGACAGGTCCCACATTAAAATATCCCAGATAGCAACATTTTTAATCGGCATCTGCGCTGTTATAATAGCATCCCTGTTTGAAACTGTGCTGGAGGTTATTTTATATACCTATGCCTTTCTTGTCAGCGGTCTCTTTGTACCTACCCTGTGTGCTCTATATTTAAAAAAAAGAAGCTCCGCGGCTGCCATAGCCTCTATGATAGGAGGCGGTTCACTTACCGTTGCGCTGATAATATTAAAACCTGCCCTTCCCTGCGGGCTTGACCCGAATGTTTTCGGTCTTTCACTGTCTGCCCTGCTTTATTTTATAATCCACAAATCAAGTCAGAAAAATAACCGGAGCATAATACCCGGATAAAACATGCTTTTTTGATAATATTTTTTTCTTCCTGCTTTGCTTTAAGTAATTAAAATAAAGGAACAGGGGTGAAACAGGACAGCCATGACTGCTTTATGGCAGCGTTTAATCATCCATGTTGATATGGATGCATTTTTTGCTTCGGTAGAAGAGCTATACCAGCCTGATTTAAGGGGAAAACCGCTGATTGTGGGGAGCGACCCGAAAGATGGCAGGGGCAGGGGGGTTGTGTCTACTGCTAACTATGAAGCAAGGAAATACGGCATCCATTCAGCCATGCCCATTTCAAAGGCATTTAGGCTTTGCCCACAGGGGATTTACCTCCGGCCTGGTTTTGCCCGGTATGCTGAAAAATCCCGCGAGGTAATGGAAATTCTTAATTGCTTCTCCCCTTTAGTGCAGCAGGTGAGCATTGATGAGGCATTCCTTGACTGCACAGGGTGTGAAAAGCTGTTCGGAACCGCTGAACAGATAGGCTTCAGCATTAAGCATAAAATACAAACCCAGACTGGCTTAACAGCAAGTATCGGGATTGCTGCAAACAAATCCCTGGCAAAGATTGCCAGCGATTATAACAAGCCTGACGGGATCACCCTCGTGGAACCGGGTAAAGAAAAGGAATTTCTTCATCCACTGCCCATAAATAAACTATGGGGAATAGGCAAAAAGACCCAGGTTTATCTAAACTCCCTGGGTATTTATTATGTCAGGGACATAATACCAAGGGCAGAACTCCTTGAACAAAAAATGGGCAGGCATGGGGTCCATATCTGGAATATGGCAAATGGTATTGATTTCCGCCCTGTGGTCTCGAACCTAACTGACAGTACAAAAAGAAAATCCATAAGTAAAGAGCGCACTTTTGATGAGGATACTGCAGACCGTGGCAGATGCGAACATGCTCTGATTCTCATCGCTGATGATATTGCGGCTCATCTGCGCAGGCAAAGGCTGGCAGGCACCACTGTGTCTATAAAGGTACGGCTCGATGACTTTACTACATTTTCGCGCAGCCGGACCATGGAGTACCCTTTTAATCAGACCAGGAAGATACAGGAAATCGCCCTTGATCTTTTCAGGGGCTTTGATAACAAAAAAAAGAAGTACAGGCTTATTGGACTGCATATATCGAACCTGGCAAGTGAAGAAAAAATGCAGCCATCCCTTTTTGATGGCGGGGGGGACAGAGAAAAAAAGGTAGATCGCTTAATGGATGCCATCAAGGATAAATTCGGTAAAAACAGCATCAAACGCGCCATTATGATAGAACCGGCCTCCCATGAAAAAAAATAATTGCCCAGACAGAACAGAAAGCAGTTGCCTGCCGGATAAAAGAGACCGCACGCCCATTAAAAACAACATGAGGGGATATGGGCTTTCAGGTTTAGGGACCGGTATTAAAATCCGAATTTTTCAGTATGGTAGAGTTCTCCAGTTTTTGAGTCAAAATAGGCGATTATGCTCTGGTTCTGATTATTCCTGTTTACATACTTGAGAATATATGTTGGCCTCTCCTGCCTGCTGTAGAATATGATTTTTGAGAGGGCAAAGGCCTTTATCAGCTCCCGGACGGAAGGATCCTGAATATCCTCTACCTGAACTATAATGTCCTGGTAATCAACAACTATATCCTCAGCAGTTATGAGTGGCGCCTGGAAAAGGGCAGGATTCTCCCTTACTATCAGCTTATTATCCTCAATATTGCAGATATACCTAATCTGATCTTCATCGTTGAATAAAACTGCCTTAAGGTCCCTGATACCGGTTTCAATGTCTATAGAAATCTCTATTCTAGCCATCCTGGCATCCGCGTCATAGGACTTTATGGCTTCAAGAAGTATACCGGAAATCCCCTTAAAAGATATATTCTCCAGGTCAATATATAATACATCCTTTTCTATCTTGACATTCTCTGTATCAACGGCAGATTCCCCTTCTTTTTTGCAGTATAATAAAAGAAACATCATAATAGTAAGTAACAATGCGACTAAAGCTTTCCTTGCCATGCAGAACAACTCCTTATTATTTTTTTAAGCTGAAACAGATATTAAGACATAATTATTTTTTTTCAATTAAATAATTCAGTTATGGCCAATGGCTTACTATCTTATATTAAATTGACATTCAGCCTCAATATCAATAAGATATCCAGAACTGATACAGGTAAATATGAGCGCAAAAGCAATACTAATCTTCATAGATGGATGCGGGGTTCCTCCCGCCAATATGCCAGGAAGCAGTCCGCTGTACAATTCCCTCGGAATTCTTAATGCCGATTATATAATGGGAAAGAAAAGCAACGGATTTCAGTACCTAGGCCTGGATGCACAGATGCAGGTTGAAGGCATACCCCAAAGCGCCACAGGGCAGGCAAGCATCTTCACAGGCCTGAATACCCAGAAGATCATGAACGGCCATCTGGTAGCCTATCCTACAAGGCCTCTTGTAAACCTTATCCTTAAAAATTCACTTTTTCTCAAGCTGAAACAGATCAATAAGAATCCTGTATTTATTAATGCCTACACTGAGGATTATTTCCGTATATTGAGACAGGATTTCGGGCTTGATGCCATGAATTATCAGATCACAGATACTGATGGATTTACAGGCAATATAAGGATTAAACACCGGTTCTCTGTAACAACCATACAGAATCTGTCAGTAAATAATCCCTTTTATAGCATCAGCGACATTGAATCAGGAAAATCAGTCTTCCATGATATCGATGGACATACCCTGGTGAAAAAAGGCCTGCTCAGGAAAAAAATGCCCATGGAACAGGTAAGGGATGCATTCCTCTATAATATAGATAAATTCGACCTTGTGCTTTTTGAGTATTT
>CAYSKJ010000040.1:0-20198 GCA_964431655.1 uncultured bacterium
TATCGGATAAACTGCCCCGCTATCTTGTTATTGCCTTTGACAGCAAGGAAAAGACCTTTCGTGACCATGTCTACGCTGATTATAAGGTTAACAGGGCTCCCATGCCCGATGAAATCATTGCCCAGCTTCCTGTAATTACTGAGATTCTGGACAGGCTCAAAATAAAATACATAATTAAAGACGGTTACGAGGCGGATGATATTATCGGAAGTCTCACTGAATTTGCAAAAGCCAAAGGCCTGAAAAGCTATGTAATCACCCGGGACAAGGACATGATACAGCTTATGGGGGGCGATACGGAAATTCTATACTGCGATAACAAGTGGGAAATTCTTGATGATAAATGGGTTATGGATAAATTTGGCATAAAACCGGACCAGATAGTTGATTATCTGGCCCTGGTTGGCGACAGTTCGGATAATGTCCCTGGAGTGAAGGGGATAGGGCCGAAGGGAGCTCAGAAACTGCTCATGGAATTCCCTGACCTGGAGTCAGTATACGAGAATATAGAAAAAATTACAGATACAGGCCTTGTAAACAAACTTTTATCGGACCGGGAAAACGCCTTTATGTCCAAATCCCTTGTAAAAATCGTGACGGACATGGACCTTGGCATTGACTGTGAAAGCCTTTCCGTGGAGAGCATAAACTACGAGAACATATATGATATACTTGAGCGCATGGAGTTCTTCTCCATTATAAAGGATCTAGGGCTCAACCGCCAGCCCTCAGAATCCCTCTCATACAGGATTATTGAAAATAGCCGGGACCTTGACAGCCTTTTAAGGGATATAGCGAATGCAGGCTCTTTTGCATTCTATACGGAGCTGGAGCAGGAAACCGGCCGGGTATCTGCAGGGATTGCCTTAGACAGGGCCGGCTGCAGTCTTATTTTTTTTGACTCCCGGCAATCGGCCTTCCAGGAAGAAGCGAGGAAAAAAATATGCCTGCTATTAAAGGACAGCTCTATCCTCAAAGCAGCATATGAGGCAAAGGACAGCGCCAGGCTTTTATCCCCCGATAACAGCTACCGGAATATATTTGACACTGTAATAGCCTTCTCCCTCCTTGATCCTGATTCCAGCACCGACCTGCAGAATCTTGTTCAGAGGTATTTGAAAAGGGAACTCGATGAGGGGCAGGGCGCTGATTCTGATATGCTGTTATGCAGGAAGGCATGCTCTGTCTATGAGCTGTGGGGTATTGCAGCGGAGAAGCTTGAGAAGGAGCACCTTTCCAGGATTTTCTATGATATCGAGATGCCCCTGATACGCATTATTGCTGATATGGAGAGATACGGAATCAGGCTGGACAAGGGCCTGCTGAAAAGCCTGGAGTCAGTAATACTGGATAAGCTCAAGGAAACAGAACGGGAAATATATGATATAACAGGGTTTACTTTCAATATAAATTCAACAAAGGAGCTTCAGGATGTTCTATTCAATACCCTGGGCCTGAAGGGCAGGAAAAAGGGCAAAACAGGCTACTCCACATCCATTGATGTACTTAAGGAACTGTCCGGGGAACATCCCCTTCCTGCCAGGATAATTGAATACCGGTCCTATGCCAAGCTCCTGAATACCTATGTATCGGTTCTTCCTGAGCTGGCAGACAAAAATACAGGACGGATACACACAAATTTCAACCAGAAGAGCATAGTTACCGGAAGGCTTTCATCAAGCAGTCCCAATCTCCAGGCCATACCGGTAAAGGGTGAATTCGGGTCCCAGATCAGGAATGCCTTCATTGCATCCGAAGGGTACAGCCTTGTATCGGCAGATTACTCCCAGATAGAGCTTAGGGTCCTTGCCCATTTTTCCATGGACCCTGTCCTTATTGATGCCTTTTACCAGGACAGGGACATTCATGCAATTACCGCTTCAGCCCTATTCGCCTTTGAAGAGGCGATGATAACACCGGCTATGAGAAGGACAGCAAAGGCGGTTAACTTCGGCATAATCTACGGCATCACGCCCTTCGGGCTTTCAAAGCAGATAGGCATATCGCTGGCCGAGTCAAAGCATTATATCAGGCTGTTCTTCAACCGTTACAAAGGAGTAAAGAGCTTTATAGACAAGGTGATTGAAAAGGCAAAGAGGGACGGCTGTGTAAAGACCCTTTACGGCAGGAGAAGACCTGTCCCTCAGATTAACTCCCCCAATAATGCCCTGCAGAAATTCGGCGAGAGGATATCCATAAACACCATAATACAGGGTACTGCCGCTGAGATTATCAAGCTGGCGATGATAAAGCTCTATAACAGGATAGAACTTGAGAAAACGGATGTAAAAATGCTACTCCAGATCCATGATGAGATACTTTTTGAAGCCCGGCAGGGGACTGATGACAGCTTTATCAAAAAGGTACACTCAGACATGACTGAGGGCTTTAACCTTAATGTGCCCCTGAAAGCCAATATAAAATGCGGCAGGAGCTGGGGCGACCTCTGATTTTTTTATTGACCTATCCCTCTCTTTTGATATATATGATTGCAATATCGGGGCGTAGCGCAGCCTGGTTAGCGTACCTGCCTTGGGAGCAGGGGGTCGGAAGTTCAAATCTTCTCGCCCCGATTAATGGTTTTTGCGCCAGTAGCTCAGCTGGATAGAGCAACGGACTTCTAATCCGTAGGTCACAGGTTCAAATCCTGTCTGGCGTATGAAGGTTTGCGGTGAGAGTAGCTCAGTTGGTAGAGCACTGGGTTGTGGCCTCAGCGGTCGTGGGTTCGATCCCCATCTCTCACCCTCCCCCCTTCTTTTCACCCGGACATCAGACATACCTTAGAAGACTTAATTCAAGCAAAAAAAGAAATGCAGACAAAACAAGTGAAGCAAAAAGAACCGTCCCTTTTGCTTCGGTCCCTTTTGCTTCATTCTGATGTATGATCAGAAATATCCCTTACCAGGCTCCTGATAAGAAAGGATGGATCATCTTTCATTGATAGAAGGATGGTTCTGCTTTTATCCGTGTCCTGATTTTTCAGGCTTCTGGCGGTGATTACCCTTATTTTCTCAGACGGGTCGTTTATAAATCCCTCAAGCAGTCCGGAAGCCTGAGGGGTTTTTATGCTTCCCAGGGCCGAAATGACCGCTGTCCTGTAATCATCAAGGGAAAGAAGGGGTTTAATCATTTCCTCCAGGCCAGGGTATTCAATCTCGGCAAGAAGGCCGAGGCAGGTCTTCACAATATCGCTGTCAGCGCTTTGCATACCCTCCAGGAGAAGGTTGGTAAAAATTTCCCGGTTGTCCCTGAGAAAGGACTGTATGGCTCTGTATTCCAGACCGCTGGGGTTTTTGAGCCTGTTTTTGTATATATATTCTGCAGATTCCTCGGGCATTGAATTTAGCCTTTTCCTGGCATACCTTACCCTCAGGGTATTTTCGCCTACTTCCCATTCCGAGGCTATGCTGAAAAGCTCTTCCACAGAATCAATACCATCAATTTCAGCATGGTCAAAGAGTGTATCATCCGTATCGGGTCTGGTGACTGCTTCCTGCGTATCAGGGGACAGGTCCCTGCCAAGGCCGAGATTGCCATTTGCCCATGAGTCATTATTTTTTATGTGAAAAGGGTAGATATCATCCCCTTTATAATCCAGGAAAAGCCCAATGCTTCCGCAGTCCCTTGATATATTGGCATAGCCGTAATTGGTTTTGCTGTTTCGTTCATACTGGTCATTCCCGTCCTTATCAATGAAAATACCCACGGAATTGTTTATTCCCATGCCGTTACCCCCGTCAATGGAATAAAAATCATTCCCTCCTTCTTCAAAGAAGAGTCCCACAGCAAAATCATGGCCTGCCCCGTGGCCCGGACCGAAACGGGAGAAATACCTGTCATCACCATGCCTGTTGTAGAGAAGGCCTCCCGCAAGGTGTATCCCGCTTCCCTGGGCATACTGGACAGCATTGAGGACATCGTTTCCCGCCAGGTCCATGTGCATGCCGAGGGCATACCAGTATGCTGATCCCTGGGAATAAACCCCTCCCTGATAGGTATCATTGCCTGCAATATCCATCAGGATGCCGGTCCCCCCTCCCCATCGAGGCCTGAGGCCGAAGCCGAAGCCCTGGGACATGGTCAGGAAGTCCTGGGGCCTTAAAGGTGCGTGAAACTGTCCGCCCCCGGAATAATACATGTCATGTCCCTGCCTGTCAATAATCAGGCCCGCTCCCCTGGTAAAGCCGAAACCCTGGCACATGGATGCACCATGGTAGATGTCATTGCCCAGAATACTCTCAAGAATGGATATACCGAAGGCTCCAGCCCCCAGGGAGAATTTCCCCGTCCTGTAAGTATCATGGCCCTTTTCATCCCTGTGGTATTGCAGGCCGAGAAAGGAGCAGAAGGACATATTGCCTCCCAGATAATAATCATTTCCGTCCAGGTCTGCTGATATGCCGATGCCTCCAGTTACACAGGCCAGTTTTCCAGTTTTATTGTTTTCCCAGGTATCATTGCCCTCCAGGTCTATTATCAGATAGAAGGGCCTGGGAAAGCCTGTGCTCATATCATAGCAGTGGGTGTCATCTCCCGATGGGTCAATGAGGAATGCACAGCTATGGGTATGATGATCATTGTTTATGGAACCGATGGTGAAAAGTCCGTAATCTGTATTTTTTACCAAAGGCTTCTCATTGGTGAATTTGAATCTGTCCAGGCCCTGCATGAGGATGTCATAGCCTGCAATAAACACCTGAAATGATTTTCTGAGTTCATTATAGTCAATTTGTTCAAGTACAGGCTCAAAATCCCCGATATCCATGTTTTTGAAAAGTTCAAGAATATCGCTGTCCGCACTGCCCTCAAGGTCTTCACTGTCAGCGAAAAGGGAAAGAAACAGGCAGTAAAGCAGTTCCTTCTCCTGCTGTTTCAAGGATTCAAAGGCCTTTTTCCTGAACCGGTCCGACTGGCTGAAGACCTCTTCAATATAAATAAAGATATCGGCCGGATCTTTTACATTATTATCAAAATATTCTTCATAGATATTATAGTATTGCTGATACAGCCCATTACCGTTTATGGATTCTATATCCCATGCATGGCATGCAAGCCTGTCAGCAAGGATATGAAGATCATCATTCATTATAGAGTTTTTGAGTTTGCCTGCCAGAAAAGCAAATTCCAGGGGATTGTTCAATAAATGGATAATATTCTGGGTCTTTAAGACTGTATCACCGCTCCAGTCCTTGCAGAAATCAAGGGAGCTTTTATCTTCACCTGCACTGCTGAGCAGATCTTCAATCAATGCAATATCCCCGCCTGTCAGTATCTCCCCGTTTAACAGGCATGGGACCAATGAAATTACCAGTATCAGGATAAGCCTCTTCATGTATAATCTCCTAATTCAGAACTTTATGGATATACAGCTATTTTTAGATAATATCACTGCTGAGTCAATAAAATCAGGGCAGTAAAAAACTGTTTTATAAAACAGCTTTGCATGGTATATTGACCGCTGAATGAAAGGCAGGTGAAGGGCTGGTGAAATTCCTGATTGATATAGACGGTACGCTGATTCTGAAGGACAGGGCGATTAATTCATCCCCGGGTTTTATCAGATACCTGGACGAAAACAGCAATAAATACCTCCTGGGTACCAACTCCATAAAAAGCCCCGAAGAGCAGAAAAGCAGGCTTGGAAGTATCGGGGTATCCATAGATGAAGAAAGCATCCATGGGCCAATAAGGGTAATAAACGAATATATCAGGCAAAAAGGCATAAAGAGGGTATTTATTGCGGGGTCAGAAAGCGAGATAGAACAGGTTGAAGCCTGCCATACCCAAAAGGACCCCCAGCTTGCCATACTGCTTGATTTTGAAAAGAAGAATTTCTGTTTTGAAGACCTTCAGGCTATTTATGACCTTATGCAGAAAGGTATTCCGGCTGTATCCGCATCCCATTCCCCCTATTATTTCGGCAGGGGCAGGAAACTGCTGGACACAGGCGCTTTTGCCAGGCTTTTTGAGGAGGCTTCAGGCAGGAAAATACCGGTTTTTGGAAAGCCTTCCCCCTGTTTTTTCAATATGGCAAAGAAAAGGCTGGGTGACAGCCTGTGGGTTATAGGGGATGACTGCAGAACGGATATTGCAGGAGCAAAGAAAGCCGGGCTGAATACAATCCTGATAAGGTCAGGCAAATACTGCAAGGGGGATGAAAACCTTTGCGACCCGGACATGGTAATTGATGACCTGATGGAGCTTGTACCTGTACTGGGGAGAATGGGATGAAAAGTATAAAGAACATATTCAAGACAGGATTTGGGCCTTCCAGCAGTCATACCATGGGTCCTTCCATTGCGGGAGGCATTTTTTTAAGGGATAATCCCGGGGCGGACTCCTTCGAGTGCGAGCTTTTCGGAAGCCTGGCTGCTACAGGTATAGGCCACAGGACGGATATGGCCCTGAAAAGTGTCTTTGAACCTAAGACCGTTGAAATAATCTGGAGCAGAGAAAAATGCCTTCCGCTTCACTCCAATGGGATGAGGTTCAGGGCATTTACCCGGGGCCAAGAAACAGACAGCTGGGAGGTTTACAGCATAGGGGGAGGAAACCTGAGGGACAGTGAAGGCAGGATAAAAATCAATGAGGATATTTATCCCCATCACAAGCTTGCTGATATCATCAGTTACTGTGAAAAAAACGGCAAGTCACTATGGGAATATGTCATAGAATTCGAAGGGGACGGGATACTTGCCTGTATGAGCCAGATCTGGAATATCATGCAGGACTGTATTAAGGCGGGGATTGACAGGGAGGGTGTATTGCCCGGGCCCCTGGCAGTTCCGAGGAAGGCTTCTGCCTATTATATAAAAGCAATGAACTCAAAGGGTACGGTGAAGAATGTAGGCCTCAGATGTGCCTATGCCCTTGCAGTTTCAGAAGAAAATGCCAGCGGGAGCCGGGTTGTGACAGCCCCTACCTGCGGGTCTTCGGGGGTTCTTCCTGCATTGCTCTATTATTTTAAAAAGGAGATAAAAACCCCTGAAGCAAGGATAATAAGGGGGCTTGCAACTGCCGGTCTCATAGGCAATCTGGTAGTTGCCAATGCTTCTGTTTCCGGGGCCGAGGTTGGGTGTCAGGGGGAGATCGGTACGGCCTGCGCCATGGCGGCGGCGGCAGCAAGCCAGCTGATGGGGGGGTCCAACCGGCAGATAGAATATGCTTCCGAGATGGGTTTCGAGCATAATCTGGGTCTTACATGCGATCCCATTGAGGGTTATGTGCAGATCCCCTGCATTGAGAGGAATGCCATAGCATGCTGTAAGGCTCTGGACCTTGCTGTCTATTCCCTTTTCTCCGACGGAGGTCACAAGGTTTCTTTCGACCGTGTGGTTGATATTATGGCCCAGACAGGCAGAGACCTGCAGTCAGCATACAAGGAGACAGGTATAGGCGGACTGGCAGGTTCATGGAAAAAGTTCTGACCAGCTTCTGCCCGGTGCTATACCGCAATTATGAAATATAAGGAGGGCTGTTGAGCACCTCTTTTAACCTTTCCCATCCCGGGAGGTAGTTTTCCATATAATTCCTGAACCTGAGGTTATGATACCTTTCAACCAGGTGGACAAGTTCATGGACTATGACATATTCAAGGCATTCGACAGGCTTTTTTATGAGCTCCAGGTTCAGGCGGGCTGTTTTTGTCCTTAAACTGACAGAGCCCCATTTCGTTTTCATCCTGCGTATCTTCCATTCAGTCATGTTAAGGCCTGTCTTTGATTCCCATTTTTCAACCAGGGGCAGGATCTGCTTTTTAAGCTCCTGCCTGTACCATAGGTTCATTAACTGGCGCCTTTTTTCCGAAGCATCCCCCGGCCGGCTGTACATGTGAATAATTCTGCTTTCATTAAGTTCTATCTTTGGTCTGGTATCAGTCTCTATTAATTTCAGGGTGTATTCTTTCCCCAGAAAGTAATGGCTTTCATTGTTTATACAGTCTTTTACCTCAGGTATAATTCTGCCCTGGTATTTTGACAGATGCTTTTTTATCCAGCCGATCCTGGAAAGGGCAAAACCCTTTATTCTTTCAATGCTGGTATTTGACGGGGCTGAAATGCGTACATCCCCTGTGGCCGGGCACACATAGAGGTTTATGTTTCTTATGCTTTTTTTTGTCACTCTTATCTGAATCTGGTCAACGGTTATATATTTCATAAAATATATTAAGTCTGTTCTTCCCCGGGTTTTTCCTCCTCTTCGGCCTGGTTTGCCATGAGGTAGAGCAGGTAAGGCGATATCTTCTGTATTTTTTCATCCACAATATTGAATTTCTCGCATTTCATTGCCTCTTCCTCATCTTTGCCGAATTTCTTATCTGCTTCATCTCCCAGGGCTGTCAGATTATCCATAGCCTCTTTGAGCCTGTCCACCTGGCTTTTATTGAGCTGATCAGGCTCTGTATCCCCGATTATTCCGAACATATCGTCCAGAATCAAATCAAAGGCATTGATATAATCGCAGACTGTCGCCAGCTCTTCGGTATCAGCCGGTTCAGTAAGGTTTTCAACCGCGATGAATGCGGATGGTAATGAAATGATCAGTAAAAAACATGTAAACAAGGATATCTTTTTCATGGATAGTCCCCCTTTAAATAAAATATATGAATAATCTAAATACTATTTATAAAATAAAAAGAAAAAAATGGTTAATTGATAAAACCGGGTTTTTTAATCTTTTTGTGCCCGATGATGAAATATTTGTTTTAATATGGTAAAATAGTAATATCATCTTAAATTAATAAAATAAAGATGGGAGATTTCCCTTATGGATATAGAACTGAAGGATATAGACAGGGACAACTGGCATGATTGCGTAAAGCTCAAAACCGCCAGTACACAGAGATATTTTGTCTTTTCCAATATGTACAGTCTGGTGGAATCAAAATTTGACCCTAACCTGGTTCCCAAAGGCATAATTGCCGAAGGCAGGATGGTCGGCTTTATCATGTACGGCAAATATGACGGCAAATACTGGATTTCAAGGCTCATGATAGATAAAAACCATCAGGGCAAGGGATACGGCAAGGCAGCAATAAAGAAGGTCATTGAGATACTGAAGGAATTTGAGGACTGCCGGGAGATATATATAGATTATGAGCCGAAGAATAAAACGGCTGAAACACTGTATGAGCACATTGGGTTTAAGAAGACAGGAATGTATTCAAAGGGAGCGGTGATTGCATGCTATTACATCAGCAGACAGGAAAAGGAGGGCAAAGGATGAAAGGAGCAGTTATTTTCAGGAGCAGGTATGGGGTGACAAGGCAGTATGCGACTTGGATAGCCGAGGATACGGGATTTGACCTTAAGGACATAGATAAAGACAGCATTGATTTGTCCCTGTATGACAGAGTTATAATCGGCGCCAGCATCAGGGCAGGAAAATTTATCAACTCAGGCTGGATCCACAAACACAGAGACGAACTGCAAAGCAAGGATCTTATTATATTCTCTGTCGGCGGTTATCCTCCATCGGCTGAGGATAAGATTGAGAAGGCAAAGAAGAACAGCATACCCGAAGGTCTGAACTACAGGTATTTTGCCCTTCAGGGGAAAATAAGCATGGATATGCTTAAGTGGTGGGAAAGAGCCGCATTCTGCATAATCTCAAAGCTGGATAAAAAAAATGATGAGATAGGCAATATAGTGAAGGGATTTGATTTTGTAAAAAGGGAGAATATCAAACCGGTAGTCGAGTCAGCTTTATCGGAGTGAAAAACCGTAATCCGGGATCGGGAGAATCTGTAGCAAAAGGCATATTATGCAATAGCTGTGCATTATGCCGGATTATTTTATTTGTAATTAAATCAAAGTGAAATATACTCCCCTTACTATGTTTGGCAGTAAAAATGATATTATCAGGGTTATAAAGACCTTTTTCCCATACCTGAGGCCCTACAGGACTTTTCTTTTAATATCCATCCTTCTGATTGCATTTTCTTCCCTGGCAGGCCTTTATGCCCCATGGGTTACAAAGGATATAGTCAATCTCCTGGAGACTAAAGAAGGCATGGCGAAGCTTTTCAGCCTGGGGATGAAGTATTTCTATATTATTATTGCATTATTTGCAGCCCAGGCTGTTTTCGGCTATTTTCAGGTAATCATCATATCCAAAGTGGGAGAAGGATTTGTAAGGGATTTAAGAAACATGCTTTTTTCGCACCTTGTGGACCTTCCTGTGTCTTTTTTCGATGCAAATCGGGCAGGAGACCTGTCCAGCAGGGCATCCAATGACATATCAACCATACAGGAGATGTTTACTAACGGCTCGCATACCATAGTCGCATCGGCTATAAACATCATTGGTGCGGCATTTTTCATGTTCATGATTTCAGTGAAGCTGAGCCTTGTCACCCTTGTACTGATTCCGCTCCTGGTAGCTATGATAATGATATTCGGAAAGAGGGTAAGGAGATATTCCAAAGGCCTCTACGAGATGATAGGAAAAATGAGCGCCAAGGTCCAGGAAACAGCAAGCCAGATAAGGATAGTCAAGGCTTTCAGCCAGGAGAACAGGGAAAACAGGGAGTTCAATGCTGTGGCTGAGTCATCCTACGGCTATGCAATGAAGAGGGCTTATACCCTGGCTGTCTTTTCCTCACTGAACCAGGTTTTTATCTGGGCAAGCATCATTGCAGTATTTGTCTTCGGCTTTATGCTTGTAAAGGGTGACTTCATTTCCAGCGGAGAGCTGGTTGCTTTTATACTGTTCTCTTTCAAGATACTTTTTCCCCTGGTCTCCCTGGCATTCTTCTTTGCCTCAATCCAGAGGACTATTGCGGCAGGAATAAGGATAATCGAGGTGCTGGACTCCCCGGTGGAAAAGATAAGGTATATTGATAAATTAAAACCAGAAGAAATCAGGGGCAGGCTGGTTTTTGACAGGGTATCCTTTGCCTATAATGGCTCTGATGTCATTAAAGACCTGGATATGGCAGTTGAGGAGAATGAATTTATAGGAATTGTGGGGACATCAGGTGCAGGCAAATCCACTATTGCTTCCCTGATTCTCGGTTTTTACTTTGCCGAGAGGGGAAGGATAATCATTGACGGTTATGACTACAAGGACCTGGACCTTTCCCATATAAGGAGATATATATCCTTTGTGCCCCAGGAACCACAGCTTTTTGCCGGGACCATACTTGCCAATGTTACTTACGGGTGCCCGGATGCAGGTATGCCTGAGGTGGAGGAGGCACTGAAAAAGGCCAGGATATATGACTTTATAATGAGCCTTCCAGATGGATATAATACCGAAGTCGGGGAAAGGGGAGTCAAGCTTTCCGGGGGTGAGAAGCAGAGGGTTGCAATAGCAAGGGCTTTCTTAAAAGACCCGAAACTGCTGATAATGGACGAGGCAACAAGCCATCTTGACCTTGAGACAGAAAGGGATTTAAGAACTGCCTCCATGGAGCTTATCAAAGGCAGGACAACCATCATGATTGCCCACAGGCTCTCTACAACCAGGGATGCAGACAGGATCATAGTCCTGGCTGACGGGAAAAAGGTTGAAGAAGGCAGTCATACCCAGCTTATGGAGAAAAAGGCGGTTTACTATAATCTCTATAATTTGAATAACAGTAATTAAGGAGATAAATATGAGCGATGAGATAAGGGATATGCTCAAAGCATTAGACTGTGACTACGGGGAGGTGCATGTTGAAGAGACTGACACCAGGACCATAAGGTTTGCCGGCAGGGAACTCAGCGGCATCAATATAAGCAAGGACTTCGGAGGGAATGTCAGGGTGCTTAATAATAACGGCTGGGCATTCTCCACCTTTAATAATATGGACAGAGCAGGCAGGCTGATAGAAAAAACAAATCAGACGGCAAAGGAAGTCGGAAGCCTCAGCCGGTTTAAAATCAGAATGGCAGATGTACCTGTGGTTGAGGACCGCGTCATGCCTGATTTGAAGTCCGACCCCAGAAACGCTTCTCTGGAGGACAAGGTAGATCAGATAAAGCATTATGCAGATATACCCCTTTCAAGGAGCAATCTTATTAAATCGGTAAGCGTTCTGTATGAGGAGAAGTTCAGGAAACTGACCTTTATTAACTCCGAAGGGTCCTTTATAACCCAGGAGAGGATGGAGCTCTCAGCTGCCATTGTAGTTACCGGGAGCAAGGACGGTAAAACCGAGATACAGTCCAGGAACTGGAGCAATAACCATGACTATGGCCGTTGGCTGAATCAGGACGAAGAGATAAGGAAACTCACTGACCTGGTCTTGATGTACCTGGATGCCGATGATGTAAAGAGCGGGATATACCCGGT
The DNA here is from genome assembly GCA_964431655.1 of uncultured bacterium. Lineage (GTDB taxonomy): Bacteria > CAYMEV01 > CAYMEV01 > CAYMEV01 > CAYMEV01 > CAYMEV01. The sequence continues at coordinate 12,280 of CAYSKJ010000040.1, forward strand.
GGTATGCGGTCCTTCGCAGACAGGGCTCTTTGTTCACGAAGCCTTCGGGCATTTATCCGAATCGGACAAGGTCTACAAGAATGAATCCTTAAGGAATATAATGAAGCTTGGAAGGGTATTCGGACCCGAAATACTGAATATTACAGATAGCGGAATGGATCACGGCCAGAGAGGAAGCCTGGTATATGACGATGAAGGTGTGAAAACCCAAAAAACCTACCTGATCAGAAACGGGGTACTTGAAGGGAGGCTGCACTCCAGGCAGACCGCTGGCATAATGGGTGAAAAGCCCACTGGGAATGCCAGGGCTATAAGCTATGTCTATCCTCCTATAGTCCGTATGCGAAATACCTCCATTGAGCCGGGTGAATCAAGCCTGGATGATATTATATCATCCACCGGTCTCGGGATCTATGCCAAAAGGTCCAAGGGGGGGCAGACCGGCGGAGAAATGTTCACCTTCTCGCCTGCAGAGACTTATTATATAAGAAATGGAAAAGTCGCGGAGCCTGTCAGGAATGTCACCTTCACGGGCAATCTGTTTTTAACCCTCAGGAACATTGAGATGATAGGCGATGATTACCAAATATCCTCAGGGAACTGCGGTAAAGGCGAGCAATTTCCTCTGCCTGTGAGTTTCTCAGGTCCCCATATAAAAATCAATTCAGTAACGGTAGGAGGGTCAAAATAATGAATACCAGAGAAAACCAGCTTATTGAGGCGATAAAAAAGGAAGGTTTCAGGGGGGAGCTTTTCGCCCTCGAAGACAACTGCACCCAGATACTCTTTGAAGACCAGCTCCTGTCCTATGTCAAGGAGGGAGAGAACAAGGGCTATTATCTTAGAATGATAGACAAAGAAGGCAGAATGGGCCAGATATCATTTACCCTTATTGACGATTTCAAGGAGCTGATTGATAACTGCATACTTTCAGCCAGTTTCCAGAAAAGAACCCCTGTTGAATTTGAGAGTTCCAGCACCCGCACTGATGAGGGTTATCTGGACCCTTCCTTCGAGGCGGTATCCGGCAGGGAGCTCATAGGACTGGGCAATGACCTGATAAACAATATAAAAAAGGTCAATCCCGATATAAAGGGGCCTGTCTATATTGAAAAGAATATATATAATATAAGCCTGATCACCACTGAAAATGCTGTCCGTTCTTTCAGGAAAGGACGGATTAATATGGAGATTGAAGGCAAGCTTTCAAAAGAGGGTGATCTGATTCAGTTCAACCGCTTTTACAGCCACGGCAGGGAGTTACCCGATATTAAAGCCATTGCCCAAAGCATCGAAAGGGATCATGCCAGCTGCAAAAACATTGTGAACCTGCCCTCAGGCAAATATACGGTTATACTTGATCCTGAGGTCTTTGAGGATATCTCAAGGCCTGTTGAGGCCCTTTTCAACGGCAGGAGCATAGAGAAAAAGACATCCGCCCTCTGGGACAAAGCAGGCAGTCAGATATTCGACAGCCGTATTTCCATAGTGGATGACCCTGCATGCCCCTTCCTTGAAAACTCTGTTCCCTTTGATGATGAAGGCGTGCCTTCGACCAGGCTGGACCTGGTGAAAAAAGGCATCATGGGTGATATCCTTCTGGATAAGGAATCATCCAGCCTGCTTGGCACAAAAAACAACGGCAGGGGATTCAAAAGAAGGGCTCTTCTGGGCGGCCGGACATACAATGCGGTTCCCCAGCCTTCCGTCACCAACCTTTTCTTAAAGGGGGGCGACCTGGATAGAGAGCAGATATTCAGCCATTCAGACAGGGCTGTTTATATAAAATCCCTGATGGGGACCATACTCGGTCATCATATCAGCGGGTATGTATCAGGGAATGTATGGATGGGTTTTCTTGTAGAGAACGGTAGTATCAAAGGCCGTATAAAGGATGTTGTGTTCAGCATAAATATACTGGACGCATTGAAAAATAATATTGCAGGACTCGGCAGGGATGTATATCTTACAAAATATGTATCTTCCCCCTTTATCCTGCTCAAGGATATACAGCTGACTTCCAAATAAAGGAGTATGGATATGTGTACCATAGGTGCTGTCTTAAACAAGGACGGAAGGCTGATAATGTTCAAGAACCTTGACCTGACCTTCCAGTGGGCCTTTGCCGAACCAGAGATACTGAATATTAAGGATATGACCATCATAGAGTTTCCATCCTTTGTCGACAGGAGCCAGGAGGGCATCTGGGCAGGCATGAACAGCCTGGGCTTCGGGATCTACGGCGCTGACGGGGATGCGATATTCAACAGGACAGGGGATGATTACGGCAGTGTAAACCTGATAAGGAAGGCCTACAAGGATACCCTCGAGAACAACAGGTCTGTCCGCACAGGCTACCATTACCTGATGGAGCTTTACAAGAGATACAGTATAGGCGGTGACGGAGACCTCATACTGATGGCCGATCCCGATGAGATATGCGTGCTGGAGTACGGCATAGACAAATGGGGGATACAGTTCTATAAAAGGGAAAGCTATGCCTTCAGGACCAACTTTTATACCGTATTACAGCATTATTCCCCTTCCCGGTTTGAAAACTCAAGGTATATGAGCCACCGGAAAAGATATGAAACCCTTATGGCTCTCCTCAGTACAAAATCCCATGATATGGATATTGAGGATATCAAGGCTGTATTAAGGGACCATACCAACGGGCCCAGCGCCATGTCCCTCTGCAGGCACGGGGGCCAGAAGGAATTCTATACCCAGGCATCGAATATCATGGTCTATGACAATGGGAGAATAGACATTTATTATGTCATTAACGGCTTTCCCTGCAGGAATAAGTATAAGCACATTGCTTTATAGGTGCTTATACTTAAAAATAGATTGTGAAAAGCAATAGAATAAATATTTTGTAATATTGACTCAGGTCTTTTTTTTTCCTGAGAAACAGCTTAATGAAACTTTAATCAGGGTAAGCAGGCATAATATTCTCAATGATACCTCTGCCAGAAAGCTTGTTATGAAAAGATTTCAATATCCGGAATACAAAAACGAGAATATAATATTTGATATATTAATAATAATTTTGCTGACATCTATAATAAATTTTATAAAATTCTATTAGTGCCGTGAAATGATTTTCCTTAATAAACATGCAATGTGAGCTGCTGTTTAGCGGGTATAATAAAAAAAGGACTGACTTAGTTCAATCCATAGGAGGTTTTAATGAAAAAGGTATTGTTTTTCTGTCTGGCATTTCTGTTTATCTCATCATTTTTGATGGGGTATCAGGTTGGTGATGAGGTAGAGGATCTTATCTGGCAGGATTCTGACGGAGGTGAACCTGTCGATAGATCTCTCCATAACCTGACATTGGGGAATAAGGTAGTGATGATAGTTTTCAGCGCTACCTGGTGCGGACACTGTGTAAATGCAGCTCCTGAACTGCAGATCATGTGGGAAGAGGTTGGTGGCGAGTATTTTCATCTTGTCCAGACTCTTCAGAATGTTAGCGACTGGGGTAACTTAAACGGTTCCACCTGGAGAACTAAATTTGATCCTCCATTGACTTTCTGGCTTTCCATAGGAAGTTCTTTATATACTCCCTATTTCTCTGTCTTTGGGAACGGATATATACCCTACTATATCGTTATTGACCATAATAATATTCTGCAGCATTCAGGTAATTCAAAGCCAACTCAAACCTTTGTAGAGAATCTGATAAGGGAAATGAACGATGGCGCTGAACCTGTACCTGTCTACCGTTTCTTCAACCATGTCCGCGGAGGCCACTTATACACCATCAGTGAGGTCGAACGGGACTATATAATGAACAACCTTCCCCAATGGACATATGAGGGGGTAAAGTTTAATGTCAATGACAGACTGGTGCCTGATGTAGCCAAGGCGTTCAGGTTTTTTAATACAAATACAGGTATTCATTTTTACACTATCAGCGAAACAGAAAGGGATACCATAATGGAGCTTCCTCAATGGAATTATGAGGGAGTAAAATATTTTGTATTCACAGAACAGGCAGCGGGAACAATCCCTGTCTACCGTTTTTTCAACCATGTCCGCGGGGGACACCTGTACACTATCAGTGAGAGTGAGAGAGATGATGTCATGGAGCTTCCTCAGTGGACATACGAAGGAATATGCTTTTATGTCTATCCGTAGAAGGATTCTTCTGCTTTTTTAATCTGATATTTATTAAAAGGCGAAGGGGCTGAAGAAATGCTAAAAATCATCAGTCGACGGATAACCTTAGGTTTCCACAGCCCCGCCAGCCATTCGCTTATACAGATCAAAGATCAATCACAAAAAACGGTATACCCTCATAACTCCATTGGGGGAGCTGCATAACGGTGTCTCTTTCAGCCTCACTAATAGTATAGAGGTGTCCACCTCGGACATGGTTAAAAAAGCGGTAGACAGGTGTAATATTCTCAATCTGGTCGCTTGTGCTGACATAGAATTTTACGCCCTCGTAGTTCCACTGGGGAAGCTGCATGACTGCATCCCTCTCACTCTCGCTGATAGTATAGAGGTGTATGCCTGTCGTTGTATTGAAGAACCTGTAGGTAGGTACCACATTTTCTGCATAACCGTCCCATACATTGAACTTTACGCCCTCATAGTTCCACTGGGGAAGGTTATTAATGATATAATCCCTTTCCACTTCGCTTACAGTATAGAGATGGCCTCCCCTCTGCGTGTTGAAAAACCTGTATACCGGAACCTGGTTTGCAGTAAACTGGATTTTTGCTGTAAATACATCGATATTACCGCTTGATTGAACCTGGATACTGCCGAAATCGGCTGTCCCGTAGAAATAACCGGTAATTATAAGATTATGTCCTGAATCGATGGTAATTGACTGACCCTGGTCAGTTCCAGTCCCGCCGGCTTTATCAACCCATAAATAATTTCCGTTCATATCCATCATTGCAAAAAATATGTCTGTCAGTCCTGACGATACCAGCTGGGTATTTCCGAAATTGCTGTTATTGGAAAAGCTTCCTGTTACATATATATTGCCTGCTGTGTCAGATGTAATGCCGTAACCTGTGTCCTCGCCTGTTCCGCCTGCTTTTTTCGCCCAGAGAAAATTCCCGTTAGTAGCCAGTTTTGAGATAAATATATCATCTTCTCCAGATGAAATCAGCTCTATATCTCCAAAAGATGCAGTTTCTCTGAATTTTCCAGTAATATAGGGATTTCCAAAACTATCCGTGGTAATGCGGTATCCTGTATTTGATCCTGTTCCGCCTGCTTTTTTTGCCCAGAGAAAATTCCCGTCATTATCAAGTTTTGCAGCAAATATATCCTCTTCACCCGCGGAAGTGATCTGAACAGCTCCAAAAGCAGCAGTCAGGCGAAAATCACCCGTAATATATATATTTCCTGAAGAATCAACTGCTATATCATAACCCCAGTCATCCTCGCTGCCACCGGCATGTTTTGCCCAGAGGAAATTTCCATCGGAATCCATTTTTGCAATGAATACATCCCTTCCGCCATAAGAAACAAGGTTAATATCACCGAAGGATGCATTGGAAATTATATAACCCGTAAGATAGATATTATTAGAAGAATCTATCGCTAACCCATAACCCCTGTCTGATGAGCCACCGCCTCCCCCGGCCTGCTTAGCCCATTGCCAGTTGCCTTCTGCATCGATTTTGATAATAAAAATATTGCATGAATATCCTCCTGGTGAATTTAAAGTGAAGGGGCCGAATTGAACTGTTTCCCGGTACCTTCCAGTAATATAGCTGTTTCCGTAGGAATCAACAGCAAGGCTTAAGGCCATATCAGTGTTTACTCCCCCTCCTGAATCTGCCCAGAGGAAATTTCCATCGGGGTCCATTTTGGCAATGAAAACATCAGCATCGCCCGCTGATATCAGCTGAGTGTCTCCGAAGTTTGCGGTACCGTAAAAAAAGCCGGTGATATAAATATTTCCATCAGGATCTGTTCCTACGCCATATGCCTGATCAGGACCGGTGCTTCCGGCGTTCTCCGCCCATAAAAAATCAGGTTCAGGCAGTCCATGAACCAAAACAGCTGAAACATATAAGATAAATAAGAACAGGAAAAGGAAATGCAAGTTCATTTTTAATTTCATTTGAAGTACACCCCTATATTATTATTTTAAACTGTTAAGTACGATATTATGCAATAAAGTGAAAATCAATAAAAAATATATTTTTTCAATTCAAACATCCTTCAGCCAGGGATTGCGTCTTTAACGGCCCATGAGAAAAACATAAAAGGGCCCAGCGCCATGTCCCTCTGCAGGCACGGGGGCCAGAAGGAATTCTATACCCAGCATCGAATATCATGGTCTATGACAATGGGAGAATAGACATTTATTATGTGATTAACGGCTTTCCCTGCAGGAATAAGTATAAGCACATCAGCCTTTAGAGACTAGAGTTGTTACTAAAATAGAGGAATACTGCTTCTAATCAGTACCCTGTGATCCGGATAATAAGCCGATTTTTAAAGATTCTGCGGCTTTTTTTGGGTTACTCATCCTTCGCATACCGGTATAAGGGTGATCAGATGATTGTGAATATATCTGCTTAAGAAATAAAATCATAAATATAAAAATGATTTCATTTCTCTGTTTATTTAATATTCTATTGACATTCGGAGGCTAATTTTTTATTTTACCTGTTAATGAAAAGACTGCTTCAAATTATTAAAAATTTGTTAATTGTAACAGTTCCCACGATTTTGATAATTCTGCTCATCCTTGAGCTTATTTTTCGGATTGGTGTGACGGAGTCTGATCTGCCCGTTGGATTTTTTGATGAAAACGATAAGATGTTTCTTTTCTATGATAAGGGTGGCAAGGGGATGACTACCGGAACGGTAGGAGAGGCAAAAGTCGTCTGGAAAATCAATAATATGGGATGGAATTACCCGGTTGATTACTATCAAAAAGAGAATGAGAAAATGATTGCAGTAATCGGCGATTCTTTCATTGAAGCTTTATTGATTAATGTTGATAAAAACTATCCGTATCTGCTGCATGAAAAGTTAAATCCTGACTATAAGGTTTATGCATTCGGAAAATCAGGAGCACCCATGTCACAGTACCTTCACATTGCAAGGTATGTAAATAAGCATTTTAATCCAGATATTCTGATTGTAAATATTGTCCATAATGATTTTGATGAGTCAATTTATGAGTTATATCCGAAAAAACTACAGTTTATGCAGTTATCAATAAGCAAAGACGGAGATATATCGGAAATATTGCCTAAATGTGATCCCAGAAGCTCCTTTGAGAATTTCAGATGGTGGAGAAGGTTCTTTTACCGGAGCGCTTTTTTCAGATATGTCAGCAGAAAGTCCATTTCGGTTGGAAACAGGGCTTTTCTAAGATTCTATCCTACAGATTTCGAAGCTAATATACGGGTGGACAAGATAGCAAAGCACAAAGACAGGATTTTTTCTGCCGTTAATTATATCGCAGAAAGGTTTAGAAATGAAAATATAGATAAAAGGATAATATTTATTCTTGATGCCTCAAGGTATGCTATCTACAATGATGCTCTCGATAATAGCAGGGTTTTATGGATGCATGAAATGCTTAAGGAAATCTGTAAAATGCATGATATTGAGTTTTATGACCTTAATCCAGTTATGCTTGCAGATTACAAAAAAAACAGAATGCTGTTTAACACCGAGAATGATGGCCATTGGAACGAATATGGCCATCGCTTTGTAGCAGAATTCCTTTATGATGTTTTGCAGGAGGATCAGTAAGATGATCTCAGATTATAGGACCACCAGTAAAGCCTGAGCGTTACTTTTATCAGTAATTCTGTTTAAAAAAAGTGTACCGGCCTCAATTAATTGGACACTAATTAAGCTTATACATCTAAGCAGCTTTTTTGTCAATAAAGCCATTAAATTCATTCCTTTTTTCCATGGGA
>CAYSKJ010000041.1:0-10653 GCA_964431655.1 uncultured bacterium
ATACTGATATTAAGTCTCATGCTTGCCTGTTCTGCCAGAAAAGTGGATTTTGCCAACCTGCAATACAGGGATGGCTTGTATTTCCACGCTGATGAGACCAGGCCTTTTACTGGAACCGCGGTTGAATATTCTGCGGATGGGCAGATCATTGCTGTGAGGGATTTTAAAAAAGGACTGATATTTAAGGAATAGAAAATGTTTCTTCAGCTGTACCGCAAAGGATATTTTTACAGGCAATATGAATGCCCATTACCTGAATCCATCAGCTTTTATTCCGTCCTGTAAAAGGATTATGCATGGAGCGGTAAAAGCCCGGTTCAGAAATTTTAAATATCAGGATTGATAATGATTTTTGCAGATATATAAAGATGAAGGAATTAAATAAATTTTATATGCAGAATAAAGAGAGGATAATTATGGTGTTTAATATCTTATCTGGGATTCTGACATTATTGGCTGTTATAACAGTATTTATCCTTATTGGGTGTAGCAGAGATGAAACAGTCATTGATCCAGACAGATTCTCTGTGAGGATGGATTTTGATACCGGTCCATTGCCCGAGGAATTCTTCTACAGTTACTCTATCGCTATAGGTCCGGGAAATGAAGGCTGTTTTACATTCAAGTCCATGGATGAAAGCTATAAAAGGAGATTTGAACTGGACAGGGATTCAATTAAAAAGATAATCTTATGGCTTTCAGAAAATAATATTCTGGAAGACGACTGGAAGTACGGGGAACCAATTGACGGTGCCCCCAATATATCCCTTTCCATAGACACTGGCAAGCATTCCTGGAATACGGGACAAATACCTGAGCTTCTGCCTGAGTATAATATAAGGGCAAAAAATGCTTTTAATTATATTCTGGGTTTTGTGCCTGAGGAGATAAGACCGGGTGCAATATAGAGTCTTTAGATAAAGGATTTCTAAATTTAAGGCAGAATTAAGAGTTTTGCTCTTTAAGGACGGCTTTACTTTTTCAGATCATTCTTTATTTCTGAAATTACCTTTTTATAAACATACTTGGGTACCTTTGAATAAAGACTTTCATACATTTTAAGGGTTTTTTCAGCAATATATCTTTCCCTGGTAATAATCCAGAGTGCATGGTTTATCCTGGCTTGATTTCTATAATTTTCCTGTGACTTCAATAAATGCTTCAGGCCTTTTATGTCTTTATCAAGCAAAAGCTTCATAACTGATGTATTGAACATGATATCTTTTCTTTGATACTCTTGAGCGATATTCATTGCCTCTTCAGTCTGATCAAGGGCCTCTTCGGCCATTCCATTTTCATACAGCATTTCTGCACTTGCAGAAAGAATCTCACAAAGTTCGTATCTAAAATTCATTTTTCTTGCTATTTTTATTGATTCTTCAAATGATTTTAATGAATACTGGTAATCTTTATTATGCCAGTGGATTATTGCCATATCTGACAAGGCTGTACATTCTCCCTTTTTATGGCCAATTGCTATGCAGGTATTAAGTTTTTTTTGTATCAGATCCATTCCTTCCTGAAATTTTCCAAGAATTGTATAGATTATTCCCATATTGCCAAGAGCAGAGGCGATACCAAATTTATCATCCAATTCCCTGGCAATCTCAAGCCTTTTTAAAAAATATTTAAGAGCCTTTTCATACTCATCCATCATGAAATATATACTTCCTATATTGCCGTTGGCTGCTCCGCTTATCCTTTTGAATCCGTACTCTTCGCTGATTTGAATAGACCTTTCATAAAATTCTGCAGCCTCCTTAAGATTTTCCTGATAATGATAAGCTGTGCCAATATTGCACATGGCCCTGGCCATACCGTTCTTATCACTTTTTCTTTCCGTTATCCTTAAGGCTTTTTCAAAAAATTCAATGGCTTTTTTATGATTACCCTGGTATAAGTAGGTAAGGCCTATATTATTAATTGGAATGTCAATAGTATCAGGTTCTGCAACTTTTCCTATGGAAAGATCCTTCTGAAAATATTCCAGTGCCTCCTGATATTTGCTTTCATCCAGGTAAACTGTGCCTATATTGCCCAATAACATGCTGATCCTTGGTTTTGAACCTATTTCTTCAGCCTTTTTCAATGCTCTGAATAATATTTTCTTGGCTTTGCCCGGTTCGTTCCTCAGACCATAGAACCAGCCGATTTTATTCATGCAGTCAATTATTCTATCCTTATTGCCTGATTTATTTGCATGATAAAGTGCTTTGCGGAAAGCTTCCCCTGCACTGTTTAATCTGCCTGTGATTTCCAGGATATGGCCTTTCTGCAATAAGATTTTTGCTAAATTGCTGCTGTCATTCTGGTAGTAGCCTTGCAGAATTTCATAATATTCCAGTGCTTTTTCATTATGATATACAGATTTTGATTTTTCAGCTGATTTCCACAGGTAAAAGCATGCTTTGTCTCGGTTCTCTCCCCTTACAAAATGATTCGCCAGTTCCTCATAATACTTCTCAGGATTTGAACTGTAGAGTTCTTCCATTACATGCCCTGCCATGTTGTGAAGTATCCTTATTCTTTCCTGAAGCTGCATTTCATATACAGCATCCCTTATGAGGGTATGTCTAAAAATCAGATACAGGTCAGCGATATTATCCCATATCTGCTCTTTATAACCAATCTGCAGATGGTACTGATATTCATTTTCATTTATTATTATTTTCCCCTTTTCAAGTAGGCTTTTTAATAAAATTAACGCAAATTCCATCCCAAGGACCGAAGCAGCCTTGATAATATCCTTTGTTTTAGATGAGAGTCTGTCGATTCGGGCCATGATAATCTGGTTTATGCTGGAAGGAAGTATGTCGTGCCTGTTTCTTAAATCTGTGCCTGACATGTTTTTCTCATGCATATACAGCAGTATCTGTTCAGCATAAAAAGGGTTGCCTTCGCTTTTCTCCCATACAAATTCAAGTGTATTATCCGTTATTTTTGAATCTTTTTTTATTGATGAAAGCAGTTTCCTGATATCATCCTTGCTGAACCCCTTGATTTCAAGCCTGGCAGTTCTTACATTACTGTCCGGGCAGTCGAACAGTTCGAAGACTCTTCCATCGTGATGATTACGGCAGATAACCAGGACAGCTAAAGGATATCTGTCCACGTTTCTTATGAGCGTTTTAATCAGGGTTATGCTGTCCTTATCTATCCAATGGGCATCTTCAAAGACAAGAGCCACTGGATCAAACAATGTCTGGGCAATAAGGAAATTCTTAACAGCATAAATAGTATTATCATATCTGTCTTTTTCGTTCAGCAGAGAATACATGGAATTAGGAATATTAACTCCTGTCAGGGCTGCTATTACTGATTCTGTGCGTTCCAGTTCCGCCTTTACATTGTGGTCCGGAATTTTAGAAATAAGTTCCTTATATATTTTGCTGAAATTAAACCTGTTTTGCTTATCAGTATTATAGTCACTCTGAGTAAAGTATTTCTTTAACAGGTATATAAAGGGGTTAAATGATTTTTTCAGTATTTCATCGCACTGCAGATATAAGAATCTGCATCCCTTCAGGTTATCATCAAAATTCCTTATAAAGACGGATTTGCCTATACCAGCCGGCCCGTCAATATATATCAACCCGGCAAAACTTTTTTTAAAGACAGGTTTTAGAATTTTTTTAAGGGCCAGCTCCTCGCTTTCCCGGCCTAAAAAACACCTGGAAATCAAAATCCTCTCTGTGTTTGAGATTTTATCTCCCGGAATATATGCTTCTACCTTAACTTTAAAACCATTAATATCATAAACGTCCTTTAGGTTGAAAGCAACACTGCCTGAGAGCTTTTCAGAAATTTTTCTATCAGTGAGTATCTCATACCAGCCGGCTTTTGTCATTAATCGGGCAGAAAGATTTACATTGCTTCCCAGCGCTGTATATTCTGAGCGCTTTTCTGAACCGATAAAGCCGGCAAAAGCTGTTCCTGCGGTAATACCTGCACGAAATTTGACCCTGGATAATTTTCCCAGGCCAAGGGCAAAATCAAGTGCTCTTTCATAGAGTTTCTCTCTTGCTGATGGAGCGCCGAACAGAATCAGCATTACACCGCCCTTGTCGCCGAAGTCAACACGGTTAAAATAACCGCCATAGGAATGGCATCTGTTTATAACCCCTTTAATAAATTCATTGCTGGTTCTTCCCTGGAAACTGATAAAACAGGAAACCACTTCTCTGAATTCGCCCCTTACGTTAAGGTCCAGGAGAGATTCGGGGACAAAAAGGCTTTCTATACCATCAGGCACCGGGTTTTTATTTTGTTTTTTTTGCCTGTCCAAATGAAGTATTTTTGGGGATAACAAGTAGTGGCTTTCATGAATCCTTGCATGGTCCAGCCCTTTGGATATTTTGGAAAAAAAGCGGTCATCTGCAATAATTTGCATGCTTCCGGCCAGCTTTTCAGACATGCAGCAGCCATCAATCCCTATTCCCTTGAAATAATAGGCCATCTGACAGCCTGCATCGATTATCCTGTACTGAACATTGCCTGAGGATAGCCCGATCTTGACCCTTAGGGTGTAATTGCCGAATCTGGTATGAAATATGCCATATTTTGTAAAAAGATCCTGGATCTCAAAGGCAGTTTTTAATACATATTCAGCTTGTTTAATGGGAAAAATGGAGGTAAAGGCATCACCTGCAAAGGAAGATATGAATCCATGATTTGCATAAACCTCATTTATCGCTGGTGTGAATATTTCATTAATAATGCCTGAAAGGATCTCTACCCCCTCTTTGCCGTAATTCATAAGGTCCTGGGTCATGGCAGTGAATCCCTTTATATCTATAAACATTGTGAATGCTCTTATTCTTCCTGAATAGTTTTTTGTCAGGCATTTTTTCAATATAAATTCAGGGATTAATCTTCTTCTCATATCTTTTCAATCTATGCTGAAAATGAATGAAATGTCAATATATTGACTTTTATGGCAGAAATAAATACAATTTCTATTTGCGACCTGATGAGCATTTTTCCTCAGAAGAATGATGAGCTGTCGCGGGCTGATTACGGTGCAGGCCTGTTTAAAGGTCCGAAATTCATAAGAAATTTATAAGCCTTTTCTCACGATGAGGGAAACCATTTTGAGACATGGAAGGCTTTTTTTTGTTGCGGACAGCTGAAACATGTTTGTAATAAACATTTCTTTAAATACATGAAATATTTATGTTTCATAAGTTCAAACATCTTGACAATGTTTAGGGTCCTGTTTACGCTAAAGAATCAAGAGTTTTACAGAAAGGAGTTTCTATGGATAAGATAAAGCAAATTATTGTAATCGGTGGATCTGCTGCCGGCCCAAAAGCAGCAGCCAGAGCAAGAAGGATGGATGAGAGTGCAGATGTAACCATTCTGCAGAAAGCCCCCGATCTTTCTATGGCATCATGCGGATATCCCTATTATGTCGGCGGATTTTTTGATGACAGGAATATGCTGCTCTGCACTCCCACGGGTGTTGTTAGGGATCCGAAATTTTATCTGAATGCAAAAAGCATTAATGCCCTTACTGAGCATGAGGTTACTTTTGTTGACCGCAGAGAAAAGTTTGTAAAAGCTTTAGATCTGAAGTCAGGAGAGGAAAAGAAATTCAATTATGACAAGCTTATCCTGGCTACGGGTGCTGTGCCAAAACTGCCTCCCGTCCCCGGCAAAGACCTTAAAGGTATAAGCACACTTCAATCCATGTCCGATGCTGATTTTTTAAAAAAGATAGGACAGGATAAAAATATAAAGAAGGCTGTAATAATAGGTGGAGGTCTTATAGGAATAGAGACATGCGAAGCTCTTCAGCTGGCCGGTATCGAGATAACTGTAATTGAGATGCTGCCTCAGCTTTTGACTTTTCTGGACTGGGAGCTGGCAAAGCTTGTTGAGAATCATGTGCGTGCAAAAAAGGCAAATGTAATTACTGATAACGGTATTGCAGAATTTCTTGGCCAGGATGGAGTTCTGACGGGAGTCAAACTGCAGAATGGCATTGAGCTTCCATGCGAACTGGCAGTGGTTGCCGTGGGAGTAAGCCCCAATACACGTCTTGCCAGGGAAGCCGGGCTGGATGTCGGAAAAACCGGGGGAATTGTGGTCAATGAATTTATGCAGACATCAGATCCGGATATATATGCTGCCGGGGACTGCATTGAATCTCTTAATATGATAACTGGCAATAAAGTCCATGCTCCATATGGAGACCTGGCTAATCTTCAGGGAAGGGTTGCAGGAGAGAATGCAGCTTCAGGCAATACTGCTGTTTTTCCGGGCACTATACAAACCGGGATTTGTAAGGTCTTTGATTTTTCAGCCGGTTCTACAGGACTTTCAGAAAAGGCGGCCAGGAATGAAGGATATACCGATATTGAAACTGTAATAAACGCAAGTCCGGATAAACCTGGATTCATGAAGGGAAAGCTTCTCATAACCAAGCTTATTGCAGACAGGAAAAGCGGCAGGATTCTTGGTGCACAATGTGTAGGCCCTGGGGATGTAAGCAAACAGATTGCCATCTGGGCTATGGCAATCAAGGGCGGGCTTACGGTTGATGATATGGTTAATGCTGATCTGCCTTATGCACCTCCTTTCTCTCTTGCTGTGGATCACAGCATTGCAACTGCTCATATTATGCAGAACAAGCTTCGTGGTTTTATGATTGGCATTTCCAGCAGGGAAGTAAAGAAAATGGTTGATTCGGGAGAAAATACATTCCTTCTTGATGTTAGAGGCCCTGATGAGTTTGAGGAAATGAGGCTTGGTATAGGCGAACATCTTATTCCCCTTGGTGCTCTGAGAAAAAGGCTGAATGAGCTTCCTGCTGATAAAAATGCTGAGATAATCTGCTTCTGCAAGATCTCCCTGAGGGGTTATGAGGCTGCCAGAGCTCTTAATGGCCATGGCTGGAAAAATGTCAAGGTTATGGAAGGCGGAGTGATGGCCTGGCCCTATACACGGGAGAAATAGCATAAGATATTAGAAACTCTGATTTAATTTTTAAGGACTAAAAAGCCCGGGGAAGGTAATTATTATAAATATCCCCGGGCTTAAACCCATCGAGATTGGCATTAAGAATCAAAAAGCGCAGGGAACCTGGTATTGTACATTATTAATTTACTGGCCTAATTCAGCTGTAATCAGGTAATAACATAAAACACCATAAAATTTGGAAACAGGATGTTTTTGATTTATTTCAAAACTATGATATTTACAATTTATTTCTTAGTGGAGCATAGGGGAGTTGAACCCCTGACCCCCGCAATGCGAATGCGATGCTCTCCCAACTGAGCTAATGCCCCTTGATAAAAAAACAAGTATATAATCCGCTAAAAGCAGATATAAGTCCAATAAAATTTAACTGAAATAATTGGAAAAGATCATATTTAAGAAGTTTGCCACAAGATCAGGGTAAAAAATATTTATTTGAGTATTTCCTATGTGGAATTATTATAAATATTATTATTAAAAGATACTGGAGATAAGACGAAAGAACATATAAAGCAGAGGCTGGCAAAGTACACCGTGTCAAGGCCTCTCGATAGAACTTAGGGATCGCAGAAAAAGCAGTTGGAGCTAATGCTTCCGGACATTGAGAGAGAGCAATACGCGGTGTCATGATAAATTTTGAGTAATAATTTTTTTATATTATTCTGGGAAATGAATGATATGGTTTAAATAGTGAGCTTAATATAAAAAAAATTAACAGGAGATAAAATGTGATGAGAAGATTTTTGTCGTTCTTACTAGTATTCTTATTCGGATTTATTCCTATGCTTATGGGTGGAAGCCTTCCTGAGGAAGGCTGGGTAGACCTTGATGATAATCCTTTATCAGGAAGAGCACCACAAATTCAAATCATAGAAACGAGGGCTGATACCCTGATACTGGAAGTGAAGATTCCAGGTTTTGAAATATCCAGAGAAAATGAAAACGGAGTGGAATATATCAGAATAAGCCTGCCTGATTCTGCATTCCTGCAGAGTATAGGCAAAGCAGAACTTCCCCAGCTGGGAAGATTGCTGCAGATGCCCTTTAATTCTGAATTCAATGTGCGGATTGTAGACAGGCAGACTGTAAGTTTTGAAGAAGCAAATGTTTACCCTTTACAGGAGAAACCTGCGAGATCCAACCCGGGCCAGAAGATTCCCTTTTATGCGGATGAGCTATTTTATTGCGGGGATGCAACCTATCCCGGGGAAATAGTTACTTTAGGTGATTCCGGTGTATTTAGGGATATCTGTGTATCAAGACTGGGAATCTTCCCTTTTCAGTATAACCCGTCAGCCAGGAGACTGGATGTCCATATGAAGATAACCATTGCTGTATATATATACAAAAACAGAGACAGTTTTCTTTTTAAGAATGAAAGCATCTCATCCACTTTCCATAACCTGTATTCTCAGCTGGTTATCAACTACGGCCATAATTCCAGGACACCCAGGATAGAAGCAGAATCCATGCTGGTTTTTGTGTCCGATCCCCTTGATTCATCAATCCAACCTCTCATTGAATGGAAGAACCAAAAGGGGATAAAGGTATACAAGATTCTGATGAGCGAGATAAGCAATAGTACTGCAGGTATAAAGGCAGAAATACAGAATGCGTACGATACCTTTACTCCAAAGCCATCATATGTATTACTGGTCGGCCATGCAGATACGGTGGTACCTAACTACCGTTCAACAGCATACGGCAATGCCGCATCGGATTATCCCTATACCCTGCTTGACGGAGACAATTACCCTGATATATTAATCGGAAGGATACTGGCTAAAACTAATGCCCATGCAGACGTGCAGGTATCCAAGATAATTAACTATGAGCAAAATCCGTTTTTCGGCAGTGAGGGCGAGTTTTACAGCAAGGCGGCGGGTATTGCCAGCAATGAGGGTTCAAACCCCTCTGATGAGGATTATATAAACATGGCCGCCGATCATCTTCTCGGAGGTACCTATACCTATCATGACTACTTTTTTGCCGCCCAGGGTAATGCAACCCCTGCCAATATAATATCCGCCCTTAATGAGGGGAGGACCTATCTCAACTATATAGGTCACGGAAGCGGAACAGGCTGGTCCAGTACCAATGGCTCCTTCGGCAATTCCAATGTTTACAGCATAAACAATCCCTACCGGCTTCCCATATTAATAGATGTTGCCTGTATGAACGGGCAATATGACCATGGTTATGAGTGCTTCGGGGAGGCATGGATGTATTCAGGCACACCTGAAGCACCCAAGGGTGCTGTAGGCTATTACGGCGGTTCTGTAAGCGTCAGTTGGGATCCTCCAGCTGTTATGATGGTAGGTATTGCAAAGCATCATTATGAAGATCCCGTATATACTTTCGGGGGAAGCTGTCTAGCGGGCCAGATGTATCTGGTTGCCCAGATGGGCTGGAGCTCTTCAACCGAGGATAACTTTGAATGGTATAATATATTCGGCGATCCATCCCTGATCATCAGGACAGCCAACCCTGCGGTTCTCGATGTTGACCATCCATTACTTATCCCTTCGGGCAGTACATCGGCCACTGTTAATGTATCTACAGCTAAAGGACCCTTTGAAGGGGCTCTTGTCTGTATCCGCGCTGAGAATAATCCCGGTATTTACGGCTCTGCTTTTTCCGATGCAACCGGTACTGCGACGTTAAACTTTGAAAATACGGTATTACCTACTGATGAGCTCTATATTACAGCAACGGGTTACAATACATCGGTCTATGAGGCAAACATAATGGCTGGATCCACGTCGGACGGCATAGTCAGCCTCGACCGGGATCTTTATTCTTGCAGCCACACAGCATATATCTCACTAATAGATGCAGATCTGGAAGGGCAGGGCACCCATTCGGTAAGTGTAACATCCACATCAAGCCCAACGGGTATTGACATTACTCTTAGTGAAACAGAAATAGACGGATTTTTCCAGGGAAGTATTCAGCTCGGAACCCAGATCCAGGTTTCCCACTCAGATATTCTGACGGTTACCTATAATGATGCTGATACGGGAGGGGGATCTCCGGGGATTAAGACCGCACAGGCAATGATTGACTGCATTGGTCCTGAAATATTCAATGTCCAGATTATTAATACCAGCGGAAGCAGTATAAATCTTAGCTTTGAGACAAGCAAAACTGCAAAAACCTATGTCAATTACGGGCTGGATGCTGGTAATATGAATATGACCGTCGATATCTCCACTTCTTTCAAGACTGTCCATAATGGTACAATCCCAGGGCTTTCTCCTGATACAACCTATTATTTTGAGATTAGTGCAACCGATATTGTTGACAATGTTTCCTTCAGTGATATTTTCTCCTTTACCACGCCTAATATCCTTACCATAGGTGATGGAAATACAGAGCTGGATTATGCGCCCCTTTACTGTTACTACCACGCCAACAGGACCCAGGTAATCTATCTTGCTTCGGATATGGGAAATACACCGCTGATAGTCAGTTCCATAGCAATTGATGTTACAGCCCTGCCCTCCCTTGCCTTAAATAACTGGACCATCAGGATGAAGCATACGGACAAGGACTCATACTCAACCGCCAGTGTGTTCGAAACAGATGGATGGACAGTCGTATATCAGAATAATGAGACTATAACTGAATTAGGCTGGCTGACCTTTGAGCTTATTGAGCCCTTTTTCTATGACG
>CAYSKJ010000041.1:10663-13322 GCA_964431655.1 uncultured bacterium
ATTCCAGCTGGAGCTCTCCCTGGGGCAAAACAAAGTGGACCGGAGTGGATTCAGCAAGAGCAATACGATATCATGCTGACAGTGCCGGTGATCCCCTTAACTGGACCAACAGCGGAAACAAGGAAAATAATATAATCAATATCAAGCTGGCCCTGACAGACTCGGAAGCACCGATGCCTCCATCCAATTTTCAGGCAGAGGGTGTGGGGGAAAACCAGATTGATCTTGCCTGGCAGAAGAATACAGAAGGGCATGATGTCCTGATTGTCTGGTCCTATGAGAATGTTTTCGGCAGTCCCATGGACGGAACCGATTACACTGAAGGTTCAGCCATTGCCGGGGGTGGGACCGTCCTTTACAAGGGAGGGGATACATCTGTCAGCCATACCGGGCTACCCTCCTCCACGACGGTCTATTACAGAGCTTTTTCCTATAACAGTTCGCTGGAATATTCGCCTGGGACATCAACCCATGCATCCACCTTATGCGGTATAATTGATACCCTGCCTTTTGCAGAGAATTTTGACGGTTCTTCAGATCTGCCCATTTGCTGGGAAATCCTTGACCATCAGGGAAACGGACAGGTCTGGCAGATAGGTACTATCAGCAACGGTTTGAGCGGTACTACGGGCAATTATGCATATCTTAACAGTGACGGCTACGGCTACGGCGGTTCTCAGAATTCGGACCTGGTCACGCCTGTGCTGGATTTAAGCGGTTATTATAATATTACGGTATCATTTACCCATTATTTCAGGCAGTATTCTTCCGCATCTACTGCCACCTTTGCTTATAGTACAGATAACGGCTCTTCCTGGACCGCAGTGCAGAACTGGACAGCAACGAGCAATAATCCTGTATATTTCAGCCAGCTGATTAACGAGGTGGGCGGCCAGTCACAGGTAAGGTTCAAATGGAACTTTACAGGCTCCTATGCATATTACTGGTGTGTAGATGATATACTTATTGAAAGCGGAAGCACTGAACCGCAATATGCAGTAAGCCTTTATGCCGATCCGGATGATATTGGGGTTAGTCTCTCCGGTGCAGGCAATTATACTGAAGGGGCCGATGTATTAATATCTGCCAGCCGTTTAAGGAACTGGGCTTTTACTGAGTGGACCGGACTGCCTTCAGATATTGCCCTGCTGGATGATCCCTATTCATCCTCAGCATCCTTCGCCATGCCTGCACGGGCTGTAGCCTTTACTGCAGTATATACCTTCCCTCTGCCCGAATCGCCAGGCAATCTTATTGCTTCAACAGTATCAGCATCCCAGATAAATATCTCCTGGACGGACAATTCAGAAAATGAGCAGGGATTCCTGATTGAAAGGAAGACCGGTTCGGGAGGAACATGGTCACAAATCGCTCAGACCTCTCAGAATATAGCCCAGTACCAGGATACGGGGCTTAGCGCCAATACCACATATTTTTACAGGGTCAGGGCCTATAATCAGGGAGGCAACTCTGATTATTCAAACGAGGCAAATGCCACAACCCATGAACTTGATGAGACCGTTCCTGTTTACAGGTTCTTTAATACCATAAGGGGAGGTCATATATACACCATAAGCGAAAGTGAGAGGGACTATATTATGGAGAACCTGCCCCATTACAATTATGAAGGCATAAAGTTCCATGTCTATGATATACAGACTGACCAGACAACCCCGGTCTACAGGTTTTTCAATACCAACAACGGTATTCATCTCTATACTATAAGCGAATCAGAACGTGATTATATACTGGACAATCTGCCTCATTACAGCTATGAGGGTGTTAAATTCCATGTTTTTGCAGATACCGCTGAAGGAGTGACCCCTGTATACCGCTTTTTTAATACGGTCAGGGGAGGGCATCTCTACACTATAAGCGAAGTTGAGAGAGAGGCTCTGATGGATCTGCCCCAGTGGAGCTATGAGGGTATTAAGTTTTATGTTTACCCTCTGGATTAAAATAATTAATTAAGATGGCCAAAAAGGCTTTTGATCAAACATTATTCCCCCGGGGTAACCAAGTTGCTCCGGGGGCTTTAGTCCTTATCTGTATTAGTATATAAAATGCTAAATCCCTAAATTTCTCATCATTTCTAAGGCACGATTTCCAGTATTTCCCAAAATGCCCTTTATCTCAGCAAGATTTTTTAAATGACTGTCCAGTAATTTTATCATATCAGATTCCCGGGTATCTTTTGACGATGTCTTTTGATTTGCTTTCAGCCTTTCAAGAGTGGTTAATGCAAGATCTGAAGCCTTTTTAATTGCCTGTGAAGATATACCGGCCAAATCAGTATTTCTTCTTAATTGATTCAACTTTTGTTCTGCTGTATCGGTTTGGCTTTTTATATTTCCTTCAAAATTATTCTTAGGTATTGACTGACTTCGCAGGTTTATACTCCTTGCCTGCAGATCATCGTCCGGCGGAGGCGGAGGAGCAGGAGCAACTGCAGGCTGTCCCGGCGCCTGGTTTATTCCGTATCCTGGTTTTTGGGTATTTATCCCTGATTCTGGGGGCGGAGGCGAGGGCGGTGAATTTTGCCCTCCGATACCGAGGTTTGACTGGCTTCGCAGGTTTATATTCCTTGCCTGCAGATCATCGTCCGGCGGAGGCGAGGGCGGTGAATTTTGCCCTCCGATACCGAGGTTTGACTGACTTC
>CAYSKJ010000041.1:13422-20122 GCA_964431655.1 uncultured bacterium
TTCTGGGGGCGGAGGCGAGGGCGGTGAATTTTGCCCTCCGATACCGAGGTTTGACATATTGTGTGGTATAAAGTTGTATATCCAGGGTTTTGGAACGGTGCTCTGCTGTGATATAGTCCTGGTCGCCAGATTCGGCTCACCTGAGGATGCATTCCCATAGTCTGGTCTAATCAATGACTGAGATGCTTTTTTTGCAGTATCAGCAAAATTTTGAGAAGCTGAGGAAAGGCTTAAACGAATCGTTTTGGAGTCGGCATTCTGCAGAGCTTTATTAACTGCCTCATTAATTTTTGGAAAGGTGGATGATAGGTTGGCTGTAGCCCTAAATGTTGTGATCTTCATTATGCTTGCTCCTTTATTTTTTTATATAACTCTAATATCAATGGATAATTTGTGATTTAAGTTGTTATTTTTTGAGTTTAATTGTAAATTAATCTGTTATTTTCTCGTCTCTAACTAACATTTATGGATAAAAAATGCAATAAAGAGGTAGTTCCCATGGGCGATATTCCAGGATATATGTGCATTACCGTCATTTGGCAAATACTTGTATATTAATGAAAAAAATTTATTTCAATTGACTCAGATGATTCGATTAATAAAATGGCTGAATAGGAGATAAGATGAAACAGCAATACCGGAAATTTGCCGTTTACACAGGGACTCTGGCAGCCATGTTCTTCTGGGGAATATCCTTTGTCTGGACAAAGATTGTGTTTGAATACTACGGCCCCTTTGCTACCCTTCTTATCAGACTCATAATATCATCGATCCTTCTTACCCTTTATGCCAGGATTACCAAAAAGACCGAGAAGGTAGCAAAAGGGGACTGGCCTTTTTTTTTCCTTTTAGCCTTCCTGGAGCCATTTTGTTATTTTGTCGGGGAAAGCTTTGGTATAATGCTGGTATCATCAACCCTTGCCTCTATTATGATTGCCCTTATTCCTGTCATCGCCCCCGTTTTTGCATATCTTTTTTTCAGGGAGAAGTTGAATTTTATAAATATTTCCGGGCTTGCAGTTTCGTTTATTGGTCTTGCCATGTTCACGACAACCGGGGGAGCCAGGCTTGAGGCATCGCCGAGGGGGCTTCTTTTTCTGCTTTTTGCAGTTTTCTCCGGTATTGGATACAGCATTCTTGCCAAGACGCTTGCAAGCCGTTATCGCCCCCTTACTATCGTGCGCATTCAGAACCTTATAGGAGGTTTTTATTTCCTGCCCTTTATGGCGGGCTTTGAATGGACCAGTACCATTACAGCCAGACCCCCGGCCAATGTGGTTATTAATCTGATCATGCTGGCTTTATTTGGCTCTTCTCTTGCATTTATACTGGTAACTATATCAATCAGGGAAATAGGCATAAGCAAAACCAATATATTTACTAATATAATTCCCGTTATTACTGCTGTAACGGCCTATTTCCTTCTCGGAGAAGAATTTACCCACAGGAAGATAACAGGGATGCTTATCATTATAACAGGCCTTTTTCTCTCCCAGTATCAGAAGCGGGATAAGGCCAAAATTATCCATGAAAGATAAAATAACTTCAGATCGGAAAAATTTCCTGAAATATTATTTTCTTTAAAACCCTGCCATAATAATTAAAATGCTCTCAGATCAATATGAGGAGGATAGCTATGAGAAAAATTTTTGATTATCAGGTGGAATGGAGCGGTCTTAAGAACAGAATGGCCCAGATCGTGGACCCTGAATCAGGCAGAACCGTTCTGCTTGCCGTTGACCACGGTTATTTCCAGGGAGCTCCCTCGGGCCTTGAAAATCTTAGAAAGACTGTGGAGCCTTTGCTGCAATATTGCGATGCTATAAGCCCGACTATAGGCGGATTGAAGACAAGTATGAATTTTTCCATGAGGACCCCCATAATTCTTAGAGCGACTGGCGGAAACAGCATGAGAAGGTCTGCAGAACTTGATGAAGAGATTGTGACGGTATCAGTTGAGGAGATGGTCCGCTGCAATGCAGTGGGATTTACAGCATCCTGCTATGTGGGCCTCCCCTACCAGGCTCAGACTATCGGCAATCTAACCAGCCTTGCCAATGAAGCCCATAAATACGGGCTTATTGCCATAGGCATAACCGCCGTGGGAAATGACCCCATACTGACCAGGTTTGTAAAAGGAGAACGCGAGGATGGAGGGATACTTACTCCCCAGGATAAAAAAGAAGCCCTTAAATACCTTAAACATGCCGCCAGGGTCTTATCCGAGGACGGTGCTGATATAGTAAAGACCTATTATTGTGACGGCTTTGAAGAAATTGTAGAGTCCTGCCTTTCTCCCATAGTAATAGCAGGGGGAACCAAAAAACCTACAAAAGAAGCCCTGGATTTTGTATTTAATGCTGTTATGGCAGGAGCCATAGGTGTTGATATGGGCAGGAACATCTTCCAGAACGAGAACCCTGTGGCAATGATACAGTCTGTCCGGTCAATAGTCCATGGTGGAAAAACAGCAGAGGATGCTTATAAATTTTATAAAGAACTTACAGAGTAAATTAGGGCGGTTATCATGATGAAAGTTGGTATGTACTACAATAACACAGATGTCAGGGTGCAGGAGATGCCGGTCCCTGAGACAGGACCCGATGATATATTGATAAAAATTATGGCCTCAGGCATATGCGGAAGCGATATCCTTGAATGGTACAGGATTAAAAGGGCTCCTCTGGTACTTGGCCATGAGATTACCGGGGAAATAGTCAAAACGGGCTCCAGTATCAAGGGATTCAAGCCGGCTGACCGAGTGTTCACAACCCATCACGTCCCCTGCAATATCTGCCAGACCTGCCTTAAAGGTCATGAAACTGCCTGCGAGGTTTTCCAGACACAAAATAACCACTTTCCCGGAGGTTTTTCGCAATATCTCAGGATATCAGGCAGAAGCACAAAGACAGGGACATTCCATCTTCCCCGAGAGCTCAGTTATGAACAGGGTACCTTTATAGAACCCTTAGGGACAGCCGTAAGATGTATGAGAACCGCTGATATCAAGCCCGGAGACAGTGTGCTGGTTCTAGGAAGCGGTATTGGCGGGATTTTGAATATAAAGCTTGCCCGGGCTCTGGGAGCCGGTAATGTAATGGCAACGGATATTACTGACTTCCGGCTTGAAGCCGCTGAAAAGGCTGGGGCCAGTTCTGTTTTTAACGGAGAGGACGATATTGCTTCCCTGGTGAAAAAGTCTAATAATGGAAGGTTAGCAGATAGGGTGATAATATGCACTGGTGCTGTCTCTGCCTTAAAACAGGGATTTTCATCCATTGAAAAGGGAGGAACAGCTGTCCTGTTTGCAGTACCTAAACCTGGACAGACCCTGCCTGTGGACTTTAATCCCTACTGGAGAAACGATATTAGTATAAAGACCAGCTATGGGGCAGCTCCTGTCGATAATATACAGGCTATGGAGCTTCTTCGCTCAGGCAATGTGGCTGTTGATGACATGATAACTCACAGGATTCCCCTCAGCGATATACAAAAGGCCTTTGAACTGGCATCATCAGGAAAGGACTGCCTTAAGATAATCATTAATCCATGGTGAAAAGCATTAGGAATAAAAACAGCGGAGAGGTTGAATGAAGACAGGGACATCTATTATAATTCTTCTGCTGATAATCTGCCCTCTTATAAGGGGTGAAGGCCTGAAGGAACAACTTGAAAAAAAAGCCCGGGAGAATATTGAATTACTTCATGAAAGTAAAAAAAATGATCTTTGCAATCTAATGGACAATTACAGCGATGTGCTTATTTATTTCCTTATTGCCTCAGAAGATCCCTATAAGCTTGAAATAGCTGATGCCAGTGTTATTGAAAGCCATTACAGGCATATTAAAGAGCATCACTGGAGTCTCTATGAAAAAGAATACAGGCCTGAATTTTTTCTCTCCTATATAGCAAAGATAACCGTTACTGACGAACTGATTACGCCCTACAGGCAGGAATTCTGTGCAGACGGTCTGGGTATTATTGCAGATTCCTTTTGCAGTCTGTATGACCGGGCTGTAGCCGTTAACCTGTGGTGCCGCGAGAGAATGACATTCCAGCCGACCTCGGGAAGAGACCAGGACCCTTTGTCGGTACTAAGAAGGAGTAATCTGGGAAGATGCGAGGAAATGCAGATTTTCTATATTGCAGCTGCCCGCAGTGCCGGTATCCCGGCACGGCCTGCATCAACTCCCCTATGGGCTCATACAGATAATAACCATGCCTGGGTAGAGGTATATGCGAATAACCGATGGCATTACCTGGGGGCTGCTGAGCCTGATTATACTCTGGACCGGGCATGGTTCACACAGAACCTTGACAAGGTACTCCTGGTTACTGCCAGGAGTGTTTACCCCGATTCAACAGATATTGAGCTTTTTAAGTCGGATAATAATTATTTTATCAACTCCACGCCAAATTATGCTGATACGAGAAAGATAAAGATCCAGGCAATAAACAGAGATCATGAACCGGTGAAAGATGCAGAGTTTTTAATAAATGTCTTTAACTGGGGTATGCTGAGACCGATACTCAGGCTTAAAACCGGCGCTAATGATTCAGTAACCCTGGATACAGGGGCCGGGTCCTTCATTGTAACTGCATCAAATGACGGACTCTATGGCCTGATAGAGATTCCAGCGGGAGAGGCGGATGCTGAATATGAAATGGAATTGTCCCCTGAAATAAAAGAAAATCAGTTTATCCTGCATTACCCCGGGGTGAGGTCGGGCAAAGATGAAGAAAAAGCCCCTGAAGGCTGGAATAAAAGGATGGAAAAAAGCTCTGAAAATTATAGTAAAGCAGTATCTGCCTACCAGGAAACAGCAATTGATTTTGCAGAGCATTCCCCTATTTTGGAAGCAGTATGGAAAAGGTTCAGGAATAACAAGGCTGTATTCAGGAATTTTTATCTGCAGTATGAGCCTGAAGACACATATCTCCAGTATCTTGGCCTTATTGATGAAAAATTTCTGTGGCAGTGCAGTGAAGAGCAGATTACCAGTCATTACATGCTTTATTGCGACCTAAAATCATCAGATACATACAGCGAAGAGGAACAGATTGCCAATATACTTGAACCGGGGGTTTTTTATGAGGAACTGCCGGGCTCCCGCCTTAAACCTGAACTGCTCCAGTGGCGTGAAAAAGACGCTGATAAGCGTACATTTCTAATATCCAGGTATTTAGAGGATCATTATATCATAGAGCCTGATAGATCCCTCCAGGGTTTATTGCCTGTTGATCTGCTGATGGACAGAAGGTATCTGACTGAAAATCAGTATAAAATACTGCTGGTTTTTACATTAAGGCAAAATTTCATTCCTTCCTTGTTTTCAAGGAATCCAGGGACTGTTATTATTTACAGCAACAATCAATGGATGGATTTTGACTTTAACATGCATGAATTCGTACTGCAAGCGGGGGAAAGCGCAGGGGTTCCTGTCAAAATATCCTATGTCGACGGGGACGGCCAGCCTTTAAAGCCTGCTGAAGGCCAGTACACCTTTACAATATTAAGGGACGGGCAATTTTTTCCTTTCCAGGCAGATGCAAAATTTGAAGGATATGTATTGAATACTGAACTGCCCCGGGAACTGTACTATCTTCACACCGGATACCGTGTTTCTGATGATGAAACCCGGGTATGCCTGGCAAGACTGGATACAAGGGACAGGGATGAAATATCAAAGAAGATCATCCTGACCCGTTATCCAATATCATGGGATAACCTGACAGAGGAGTTTTTTATTCTCAAGGATATTGCTGAGCCCTTAATAAAAGATCCTGGAGCTGATTATATCTTTCTCTTCGGAAACCATGACCGGGAGATGGTCCAGCGTCTGGCCATGAAAATATTATCCTCCTGCCCGCAAAGGGAATTTTGCTGGATCGGCGCCATGAACTTTCCAGAAGCCCCAGGAAATTATCTGGCAGACAAAAAATATGGGGATCTGCTTGAAAGCAATGCTAACTTCAATAACATGATTATTACTCTCTATTACCAGTCAGAAGAAAAATCCTGGCAATTCTACCTCGGTATCTGGGAAAGTCTGCCGGGCCTTAACAGCCCCTGACAGACAAAGCTCAATGTCCCTTTATATTCAGGTATTTCCTCTGAAATAGATATTCATCCCATTAAATTAATTATATGCAATAATAATAGTTTTAATTCGTTAAAGTTAACAGAAAGCATATTAATGGGCCATTCTGTTGATAGTGGAGATTCTATTGAATAAAAAACATGATATAAGCAAATTCTCGGATTTTTTCAGAAAGGAATATCAGAGACTCAAAGGATTTGTGAACAGATTGATAATTGATATCCCTGAAGCTGACAGTGAGGATATTATACAGGATGTTATGCTTAACCTTTTCAAAAAAGCAGACATAATACTGCCTGTGGAGAACCTGGCTGGCTATATCTGCCAGGCGCTTAAAAATAAGGTGATTGATATTATGAGAAAAAGAAAAGCAAACAGAGATCTTTCAATAAATAGCCCGCTGAATATGGGTGATAGCCGGACTCTTATGGATATGCTTGAGGACCGGAGATATTACATAATAAATCTATTGGCCAGAGATGAGATTAAAAAGGAGCTTTATGATGCTATTGATAATCTGAATCCGGAAGAAAGGGCTGTTCTTACAGCAACAGAGTTTGAAGGCAGGAAATTTAAGGATTTATCCAGGGAGTGGAATA
>CAYSKJ010000042.1:0-19843 GCA_964431655.1 uncultured bacterium
TAATATGTCAGTAATAAGACTAATAATAAACAGACCCATAATGACAATGATGATGATACTGTCTCTGATTGTCATCGGTGTTTATATGTATAAAGACCTGCCTGTTGATCAGATGCCCAAGTTCGATATACCCTATGCAACGGTAAGTACTGTCTATCCGGGGGCTGGTCCCGAAGAGGTGGAATCAACGGTAACAAAACTGCTGGAAGAAGAGATAAGTACAGTAAGCGGAATTAAATCCCTTACATCTTACTCCCTGGAGAATATCGCCTACATAATAATTGAGTTCAATATGAATGAGGATATAGATGTAAAGGCCAATGATGTAAGGGAAAAGGTTGACTCGGTAGTTTCGAATCTTCCAGCGGATGCCAGAAAACCTTCAATAATGAAGATTGATATAGGCGCTTTTCCCATCTTTTATATTGCCTTGTCAGCTCCAGTTCCTACAGGTGAAATCTACCGCTATGCCGATGAGAATATAAAAGACATATTCAGCAGAGTTCCCGGAGTAGCCTCCGTAACCATAACAGGCGGACAGGATAGAGTAATATGGGTTGACCTTGAAAAAAGCAGTCTGGATCAATACGGTATTACCTTTGAATCAGTTCTTGGATCAATATCAGCCAATAACATTGATATGCCTTCAGGTAATTTCCAGAACGAAGGCTATGAGTATTCGTTGAGGCTTAAAGGTCAGTTCAGCTCCGTTGAAGATCTTAACAACCTTATGATACCGACACGATACGGTCCGGTCAGGCTGAATGAGCTTGGAACAGTTTCTGACGGAACCGAGGAAATCAGGGAGATAACCCGCTATAAGGAAAAAGACGGCAACAATAGTAATGGAACCGTAAATACCGTGGGGATAGAGATTGTAAAGCAGGGAGATGCCAATACTATTGAGACTGCAAACGGTATACTGAGCGTCATGAAAGAACTCGAAAAAGAACTGCCTCCCAATTACAGCCTTAATATAATACGTGATTCCTCCCTCTGGATAAAGGATGCAGTTTCTGATACTCTTAGCTCAATGTATCTTGGTATAGCCTTTGTAGGCATTGTTCTTCTAATTTTTCTCCATGACTGGAGATCGTCTCTTATAGCGGCCGTAGCCATTCCTTCATCAATAATTGCCTCCTTTATTGCTATGAAGATAGGAGGGTTTTCCATCAATATTCTTACCCTTATGGCCTTTTCTGTCTCCATCGGTACCCTTGTTACAAATTCCATAGTAGTCCTTGAAAACATTGTTTACCATATAAGGCAGAAAAGGGGTGAAAACCTGCAGGAGGCCACCATATCCGGGACTACTGAGATACTCCTGGCTGTGTCATCATCAGCCCTTACCAATGTAGTGGTATTTCTCCCCATAGCCTTTATGAAAAGCCTTGTGGGTTCAGTTTTTATGGAATTCGGTCTTACGGTTACCTTCGCGACTCTCTTCTCACTTCTGGTTTCCTTTACCCTGACACCTCTTATGTCCTCAAGAATGCTTAAGCAGAAGGACAAAAAAAATGCATTTTCCAGGGGTTTTGATAAGGCTTTTGATTCACTGACAGAATCTTATCGCAGGGTGCTGGGTCTGTTTCTGAGATCCAAAATTGTATTTATAGCTTCAATATTAGCAGTCTTATTTCTTTTTGGGGGGGCTTTAAGGATAGGAAGCATGATCGGCGGTGAATTCTTTGCCAAGACAGATCAGGGGCAGGTAGATATACAGGTAGAATTCCCGACAACCTATGGTATTTCCAGGACAGATTCCCTATTTCTTGAGATGGAAAAAAGGCTTGAAGCCATGCCTGAGGTATATTCGGTCTATTCCAGGATAGGCCAGCTAAGCGAAGTAAACAGAGGCGTTAATATGGGTAGAATAATGTTAAAGCTTGTTCCCAGGGAAGAAAGGGATGTATCCAGTGAGGAGATGACTGCGGAGGTAAGGGATATTCTTAAAAATTTCCCGGATATCACATTTACGGTTTCGGGGTCTTCCGGGCTGGGTCCCCAGAGTGATGCACCAATTGTAGTTGATATTGTCGGGCAGGATCTAAACCGGCTTGAAATCTATGCGGAACAGATGCTGAATTTAATTAGACAGGTTGAGGGGACAATTGATGTAGAGACAGATTACCGCTCAGGAAAGCCGGAAATAAAGGTTATACCAGATAAAAACAGGCTTGCATCTGCAGGATTGACTTCTTATCAGCTGGCTTCCCTCCTCAGGGGTTCTGTCGAGGGCCTTACCGCCAACCAGTATCGTGAAGGGGGACATGAATACGATATAAGGGTAAGAATGGAAGAAAGATCCAAGAATACAGTGGAAAAGATTGAGCAGTTACCTGTTATGACACCTTCAGGTGCCTCTGTATCTCTTATTCAGCTTTCGGAAATTGAATCAGGCAGTGCTCCTACCAGGATAGTAAGAAAGGATAAAGCCCGTGCCCTTTCAGTATTATCCAATGTTGAGGGAAGAACAGTTGCTGAAGTGGCAGGAGAAATAGCCGGTCTTCTGGACAAAGAGCTTGATCTCTCTTTCGGCTATTCATATAAGATCGGGGGTGAAATGGAGAATTTTCAGGAGGCGGCCGCTGATTTTATTTCAGCCTTTCTTCTGGCTGTAATCCTGACATATATGCTCCTGTCAGCTTTGCTGGAATCCCTTATCCAGCCCTTAATCATACTTTTAACCATTCCTCTGTCCTTCATAGGCATATTTCCCGCCCTTCTGATTACCGGCAATTCCCTTAATATCCTAAGTATGATGGCTATTGTCATGCTGGTAGGCATAGTTGTCAATAATGCGATTCTTATGTTTGACTATACTAATATACTGCACAGATCAAAAAAAATGAAACTGGTGGACTCATTGCTTATAGCATGCCCGCAGAAGCTGAAACCGATACTGATGTCAAATATAGCCATAATAATGGGAATGCTTCCCACCGCGCTGGGAATAGGGGAGGGAGCAGAGATAAGATCTCCTCTCGCCATAGCATCCATAGGGGGGCTTATAAGCTCAACACTGCTTACCCTTTTTATTGTTCCCCAGATGTACCGTTTTGTAATGGCGACCTATGAGAGGGTTTTCAGGATAAACAGATAAAAAAAGGGGCAGTGCAGAATATTCTGCACTGCCCTCTCTCGACGTTTCAGTCTTACATTATCCAGTTGAGCAATGTTCTCCACTGCTCTGTCTCGCCGTAAGTGGATACTGATTCAAGTATGTAAATATATTTTCCGCCTGGCTTTACAAAATCAGTGTAGTTGTAAACCTTTGGAGTAGAGCTTGTACCCTGGCCAGGTATCAGTGTGCTGTTCAGCTTCACAGGGACAAAGGTGAAGAAGGGGCTGATTTTCTTTCCTGAGAGCCTGTAAAGGTTCCAGCCCAGGTTGTCTGTTTCTGTTTCGGTTTTCCATTCAATGTCGGCCCTGTTGCCCGTTCCGTCAGCTGTAAAATATGCGAGATCAACAGGCAGGGGAACTTCAATGTATGCCTGGTTATTATTGGGGTTGCCGTCGGTGGGGAGAATATTGGATAGAATAACCGTTGCGATATATGCTCTGGGGTCAAGGCCTGTGGTATCCCAGTCAATCCCAATCTCAACATATTCAGTAGATGGAATGGCCCCGAAGGTTTCGACTGCAATAAGCTGAAGATCAGAATTGGGAACAAGGCTGTAATAGAAGCTGACTTCACCGGAAGTGATGTCTTCCAGACCAAGATTCCTTATCCTTGCTGTAAGATGCACAGTGTCGCCTGGAAGGGGAGACTCGGGTGTAAAATAGATATCAGCCGGAGATATGGAAGCATCGGGACTGGTATCAAACATTACATAATCTACCCAGCCTGTATCCAGATCGATGCTTTGTGAGCCATCCTTGCTGTATTCCCATGTCAGTGTATTTTCCCCGGAGCCTATATAATAGGACATTTCATGCCAGTCGACATCTCCGCTTATCTGATCCTGCAAACTGCCGTTTATGTAGAAACTAAGATAATCCCAGCCAGACTCAGAACTTACCTTCCAATAGAAAGACAGCTGTCCCGGACCTCCCACTGCGGTTTCAAGGGTAGTGCTTCCATTGTGGGTGATCGGACCGCTCTGGGCTGATGAGCCTCCGTAATTGAATTCTTCAGCCTGGGCAAACCACTCCTCATCACCGTAGGTTGCCCAGTCAAGTTCAGGATTGTCAAGGGCTTCCTGCAGTGTAATAGTTATCGCAACAGCAATATTGGAATAGTCAGAACTCCCGTTGGCATTAAAGGCATAAACCCTGTAATAATATGTATTTCCTGATGCAACAGTGGTATCGGAATAGGATGGGTTATCTGCCCCCACTGTATCAATGGTATCCCATGTCCCATCTTCTCCAAGCCTCCTCTGGATGCCGAAACCTTCCTCATTTGATGAATTATCTGTCCAGGAGAGGTCAACATGGGTCGAAGAAACAACCTCTGCGTTCAGGTTTGTAGGCGGTATGGGTGTCAGAGGTTCTTCCAGGGTTATCTGGATATTAAGGAAGTGGCTGGTGGAATAGATGGTCGGTTCTGAGGTTCCTGCCCAATCCAGCGGGTTTCCGTAGGATGAGTCGGCATAGCCGTATATGGTCCTGGGATCCGGTGATGCTGTCCAGTAGCATTTTCCTATATCTGTCTGGGGCGTATAGGATGAGTTCATGAAGCTGATGTCAAGCATCAGGTTGTTTACACCATCATAGACGAAAGGTCCTCCCTGGAAATAGAAGGTGGTCCATCCCAGATCCGATATGGTCTCGTCATTCTGGTATACAATGGTCCAGCCTTCTGTCTCGAAACCCTCATTGGCAGAAAAGTCTGTTTTATCCGTGTGTTTCATCCTGATAGTGAAATTATGCAGTACTGCCAGGGGTATCTTGGAAACATCAAGGGAAATTGAATAGAAGGAAAGCGGATCTTTGTCTTCTTTTCCCGAACCAAGTTCACTCTGAAGATAAATAACCGATGTCCTGTTCTTCCAGTAATAGGTATACAACGGTGTACGGTCAAGTTCTTCAGTGCCGTCTCCCACAGATATTACATTAGCGGTGGTAAAATTATCGCATGTGGATGTATAGATGTTGCCTGCCTCATCAGTTGCCTGAACGCTGTAGTAAATGGTTGTCTCAGGAGTAAGTCCGCTGATTGTCCCCTGATGATCGTTAACAGCGGTATTGCTGATAATCGCTTCATTGACCAGGTTTCCGCAGTCAGGTCCCCAAAGCACCTTTGATGTTGCAGGCTCATCGCTCTGGAATGAGATATCAGCAGAGTTGCCCATTATATTGGTTATCAGTATATCGCTTATGGCGGGTGCAGAGCAGTCAATTTCCGCTGTATCGGTCTTTGTGGAAGATGATCCGTCACCTGTATCCGTATCAAGGTATGAAACCGTAAGAATATCCCCATCAGAAACGGCTATGTCTGTCCCCAGGGTTACAGTGTCCTGATAAACACCCGGTTCTGTCTCCGGAAGGCTTATGTCAATTCCAGCCGGGGCAGTAGTGCTGGATAGGTTTATATCCGCGGAAGCTGCGCCGACATTGGAGTCTGTCACGGTAATTATCACATCAGCTGTGCAGGAATAAAAACCTTTGTCAAACTCCACACTGCCGTTGGGTTCAGGATCAAGATTGAGAAGGCCCAGCTGGAGGTTAATAAAATTGTTTGTTGAAGATACACTGGGGCTTGATGCCTGCGACCAGTCCAGAGGATCGCCGTTGCCTGAGTCACTGTAGGCATAGATTGCCCTGCCTGAGGATGCGGGTGTCCAGTTAACAGTTCCGTAAGGGGTTTGCCAGCCTGTGTTATTAAAGCTGAAATCAACCATAAGGTTCTGGGTTCCGTCATAAAGGAAGGGTGTATCCAGGCTGAATGCGACCCAGCCGGTTGAGCTTATGGTCTCATCATTCTGATAGACTATGGTCCAGCCATCGGTCTCAAAGTAATTTCCTGCGCTGTAATCGGATTTATCTGTATGTTTCAGCCGGATAGTCCAGTTTGTCAGGCTCATGGAAGGGACTGCTGTAACATCGATTCCTATTGAGCTTATCAGCAGCGGCTGGTTTCCAAGGTCTGACGCCAGATATATTACCTGGGTCCTGTTATCATGATAGTAGCAGTAGAGTGGTCCGTAATTCACACTGGCATTGCCGTCGCCTATGGTAATGATGTTCAGTGTCTTGAAGGTATAAATACTGCTTGTGCTTGTGTTGCTGACTGTATCTTCAGCTATTATCTCGAAGAAATAGTCTGTGTTGGGCTCAAGTCCTGAGATCTCCCCGCTGTGGGATGTTTTAAAGGTCGTTGATATATCCTGAGTCATGCTGAGATTCGCTGGCTCGGTTCCGTAATTTACATATGCCTTGGCAAGCTCATCGGTGACAAAGGTTATAAGAGCGCTTTCACCGCCTATCTCCGGGATATCTACACCGGATATATCCGGCCCCTGGCAGTCTATCTCAGCTGTATCGGTTTTTACTGAGCCGGAACCCCCTCCTGTGTCTGCATCATTATAGGTAACAGTGACGGTATCCCCATCGGAAACGTTCAAATCGGTTCCAAGCACCAGGGAGCCCTCAAAAACGCCTTCAAAGGCTGTTTCTGAAAGAACAATGTTTATACCTGTCGGGTCGGTGCCTGATTTAACATTCAGGGTGTAGGTCACTGATCCTGCCAGGTCTTCGTCCATCAGGCTTACATTGACCTGGGAAGTGCAGTTGTAAAGATCCTTGTCCAGGGAAACAATACCGTCGGAGGATGTTCCCACCATTACCATCGCTGTGTAATTTATGTGGCTGGGATGGGATACCATCAGGGTAAACTCTCCAGGTATTGTAAGAGGGTCATCAAATAAAACCGTTGCTGTTCCAAAGGCATCAGTCTTTGCAGAACCCCTGACATTCAGCGCGGGATTATAGGCACTGACTATTGCATTGGGGACAGGTGCCTTGGCATCATAAACGCCTACATTCATGGAGGATGAGCCTGAGGCTACAAAGGAGGGGGCGTTTACGACCAGTTCGGTGGGGGACACCCTGGGGATAAAGGTGGTTCCATCACCGAATACCACATAATAATCCATGTAACGTGCTGAAAGTCCGCCTCCGCTGTAATGAATCCATAGCTGTACCTTTGCATAGTCGGAGTTCGGAGCTATCAGCTGTATACCTTCAGCAAAAAAACCGTCATAGGATCTCCGGGCAAGGATATCATCCTCGTCCCAGTAGGAGCTGTTAGATGCACCCCAGTATCCTATGGCAGCATTATCAGCCCTTATGAAAGCCTCTGCAATGCATTCCCCGGTGGTGTCAAAAGTAGCGCTGGAGCAGCAGTTCCCGATGGCATAAAAATACATATCCTGGTTAGTTAATGCATGGACATCGGTATTTGTTATATCCTGCCCGCTCCTGAAAGCCCATACGGTGGAACCGCAGTGAGCTGAATAATTTGCTATCATCTTGCCGGCATTCATGGAAGCTATGACCTGAGCTTTGGTAGCATCGTAGGTGTGCCTGTAAAGCTTGTCATAGTACCATCCCAGGGGATCAAGGTAGGTGTCGACTGCATAGTTGAAAGTGCCTTCGGCGATATGTCCGGAACCGTAATCTTCACCTGCTATGAGAGCGGCATCATCCATCCACGATAGATCTGAGTTGCCGAACTGCTCATAATAAAGGAGCTTTCCCATATAGGTTGCAAGCTGGGATGTATCTGCAATGGATATCCTGCTTATGCTGGCATCGGGAAAGGAGTCCCCGCCCTCGAGAAAAACATAGAGCTGATCGGAAGCTGAGGATGAGTTTGGACTTGTGAAGGTAGGTATCTGATCAACATCTCCGACAAGAACTATATGGCTGGGTGGAACAGTCCAGCTGTCATAGGCATCCTGGATATAGGCTTTGATACCTGTATTTGTACTGCCGTTGGGGATATCAGATTTCTTTGTAACTGTTACCCTGTAACCTTTCATTTCCTTCCACTCTACGAAATCAGCAAGGCCTTCAAAGTAAGTATCACCGGTGATTATAAGAAGACCTTCATCGCCAAATCCCCTGGATTTTGTGAGCAGTGAAAGATTGTCCATTCCTATGGATGAATTTTTATATATCTTTCTGTAACTGCTGTCATATCTTTCGTAAAGCATCCGGGTTTTATTAAGGTCAGGATTGCTGATATTGATCTCTAATTGAATATTGGGATAAACCAGTATTTTCCCATCAACGGGATTATATTTTACAGGAAAGATGCTTATTGGCAGGAACCGGATTCCTCTTGCCCTGATTTCCTGATGTACAATGATAAAATTCTTGGGCATAAACGCATTTGTCCTGTATATCCTGTCATTAAGCTGGAAAGGCGGTTCATCATTTCCAGATTTCTGTACAGGCAGCTGTAATGGATATAGAAGCTCTGCGCCTGTTTCAGCCAGAATATCAAAAGAGAAACTGTCTCCCGGTGAATACAGCACTTCATAATCAGCACCTTCCGGTATGGCGATAAGTCTGTAGAAGGCTGGAAGGTCCGGATCACCGTATTCTCCGTAAACACTGCCGTTCTCAAAAGTGAAATCGGCATAAACTATTCCGTCATGTTCCACAAGGGTATAGGATGCATTTGAACAAATGGCCTCAAGCTTTACCCTTTGTGCGGAATATGACAGGAGTTCTACCATGTTTTCGCTTTCGCCGGCATTGAAAAAAATAAATCCGTCAGCTGAGAATAAGGACAGCGAAAACATGAGTATAACCACATAAAAAAACAGTCTTTTCAAAACATAACCTCCTTTAAAAGTTAGTTGGAGGTATTTTAATACAATAACTCAGAATTGCAAAAAATTTAATGGGATTTAAAAGGGATTCATGTAATTAGGAGGGCATCCGATTCGGATGCCCTCCTAATTAATCTATTTATGGATTATAGGATCGGAGGTTCTAATCTCCTCATTGGAAAGAATTCTTGGTTTTGCAGCAGGCTCGATGGGATCGCCCATCATCCACTGCAGTTTTGTTCTCCACTGCTCTGTAGTGCCGTAAGTAGATACCGCTTCGAGGATATAGAAGTAAGCTCCTTTTTGCTTTATTGTATCTGTCCAGTTGTAGGAATGCGGCTCGGAGCTTGTACCATATCCAGGAATCAGCTCATCGTTCAGCAGGACAGGGGTATAGGTAATAAACGGGCTAATTTTCTTTGCTTTGAGCCTGTAGACATTCCAGCCCAGGTTATCAATCTCGGATTGGGTACCCCAGCGGATAAAAGCCTTGTTTCCGGCCCCGGTGGCAGTAAAATAGGTCAGTTGTACCGGCAGATTGAATTCTCTTGTAGCCTCATTATTTGTATAATCAATGTCAAAGGGAAGTATGTCTGTAAGTATTACAGTCAAGCGGTAGGCGACATAATCCAGGCCAGTGGTATCCCACATGCATATAACAGGTTCGGATGCCTTTCCGGGAAGGATCGGGCCGAAGGGTATGGTGTCTATAAGGGTCATATCACCGGGATTATCAGTAAGGGCATAATAGAATTCGGCATTACCGCTGTCGCAGGTTTGATCTCCTATATTCATGACAACCGCTGTTATCTCAACAAGGTCGCCTGGCTGACCGGCAGGGGGATCAAAGGATATGTTTGCCGAAAAAATAGCCGGGTCCGGACCGCTCTGGAATGCACAGTTCTGTATCTTCTGAACATAATCATACCCGTAAAAACTCTGGGTGACTGAGAACCCTCCCACGGTATATACGGAATCGTTTATGGCGGCGGCATTGAATCGGAAAGTAGCTTCCGGCAGTACAGCCGGTACAGTATCCCATGTGTCCAGGGAAGGGTTATAGGAGAAAATAGTATCTGCTCCGGTAGAACCGTCATTGCCTCCGGCCACTAAAAATACCTGGCCGTTAAAGGTCCCTGCCGCACCCCATCTTCCGGCGGGCATGGGGGATACATTACCCCAGGTGCCTGCAGCCAGGTCATAAGCCCAGCATTCGGTTGAGAGAGTGTAGGAAGCTCCCAGTCCATGGTAGCCGCCCATGACAAAGATTCTGCCATTTGATGCAAAGGAGGTATGCCACCATGATCCGTTGGGCATGCTGGGAAGTGGAGTCCATGTATCGGTTGCTATATCGTATTCATAGAAGTTGTCTGTAACTGCAGAGCCATTATAGCCTCCGGTCATATATATCTTATCCAGGTATGTCACCAGCTTGGCTCCGAAATTCTGAGCAAAGGGGGCAGTAATATCAGACCAGCTGTCAGAGGTGATATTGTAGATCTTCCAGGTAGAGCCTGTGGAGTTCTGGACAAGCACCTGGTCTCCGACATTTGCTGCAGATCCCGGATATTCAGCTATTGGGTCAGGCATTGGTGTGCCATAGGTCCATGTGTCGGTGGCAGGATCATATATTTCCACCGAGCTGACATTCCCGGCAGGAGAATGGTAGCCGCCGAAGGCGTATATCTGACCCGCATAGGAGACCACAGCTGCATCCAGCCTGTTTTCATTTAAAGGCTCTACAAGGCTGGTACAGTAGTTGGTATAGGTTGTGGCATATATCCATGCTGTGCTGGTATAGGTTTCGGTAACCCCGTTTATCTGGTTCACAGCCTGTATCTCTATATCCGAAGTATAGGCATCAGCAGCTGAAGCCGGAGTGGTAACCACCGCTGAAAAAATTGCCTCATCTCCCGGGGGAATGTTTTCAACAGGATTGGGGGTGAATAATACAGTATAGCCGGCTTCGGCAAGATAACTGAGATCCACATCAAGCTCATAAGGGGTATTGTTCCATATGGAAAGCTCTTTTGTGAAGCTGTCTCCAGCGCATACTTCCCCATAGGATTCATAGGGATTTATATATATATTTTCCTCAAGCTGAAAAAGCTGGACCGTTAGGAATAACTCATGAGGTTCGGAACCAAAGATATCACCGTATAAATCTACATCCACATCAACTATGCCCGATGCGGAAGCCGGTACCGTGACATTGACCGCATAGTAATGATCGGACTGGCTGTAATGCTCCCCGTAGCCGCCGTCATTATACCATCGGGCTACATTGGTCCCCGTACCTTCCATAAACCAGTCATGAGCACCGTTGTTGTTCGGTCCGGCATAATGGGTAATACTGTTTATTGCCCAGTCTGCAGGAAAGGTTATGATTATTTCTGCAAGCCATTCAGCGTCGGTGGAGTTGTTCCAGACGAGGAAAGCAATATCCTGGTCAGCGCCAGAAATATAATAGTCCGGCTCGGGTACTGCGGTACTGCCTTCAATAGATAATGAACTTGCAATGGTCGGGAAAAGGGCAAGAGCCAAAAGTAATAACAACAATTTGACAGGCTTGTTCATAATTGCCTCCTATATTTAATATAATTAAGTTTTTGCCTTAAATAATGCTGTCAATGCAAAATTTCAATACACTGCTCAAACAAATTATATTAATGATTTTCTTATGGTTTGTCAAAGAAAAATTAGAAATAATTTTTAAAATAAACTTTTTTCTTTGCACCAGGGTCATAAGAATATAATGGTATAAAGAAAAGGAAGGTATAAAATTATTAAAAATAAAGGCGGCACGATATGGCTAAGAGACTAATTATAGCTGTTTTCAGCATTATTCTGCCCTTGATTGCCTGTTCGCAGGATATTAATGTAGGGTCAAACTCCTTTGCCCGGGGACAGATGATGCCGGGCAACTTTACCTGCGACGGGGAGAACAAATCCCCTTCTTTAAGCTGGGACGACAGCCTTTCCGGTATAATAAGCTATGCTGTCATAATGGAGGATACTGATGCCCCCGTAGGATCCTGGGTGCACTGGATTGTATTTAATATCCCTGCAGGCCAGAAAGGACTTGCTGAGGGTGCCGGAAATACTGAAGGACTATCATCAGGCATAAAGCACGGGCTTAATGACTGGGGAAGGCCGGGCTACGGAGGGCCCTGCCCGCCTGGCAAAAGCGAGCACAGGTATTATTTCAGAGTTTACGCCCTGGACAGGATGCTTGAGCTTGAAAAGCCGGAAAAAAGTGATATAGAGAAGGCCATGCAGGGTCATATTATAGGAAAAGGAGAAATTATGGCGAGATACAGGAGGCAATAACAGTTCTACTGCCTCCCCGTGTTTATATAAGTGGTTTACCCGGCATAAAATACAGGAACCAGGCCTCCGCCCCTGTGGACATTTATTATGTCTCCGCTTGAGGCTCTTAAAAAAGCACCCCCGAATACCCCGTCATAGGCCCAGAAATTTATGTTCACATTCTTTGTTTCGAACCCTCTGAGCTTATTGCCATCCATTATTGGGAAATCATCCACCGGAATGGGCACCAGTTCCTGGACAACATAGTTCTGTCCCTTTGTAAGAGCAAGGTTTAAGGTATCCTGCCATTCACTGTTGTCGCTGCTTTTCCCGATAACAACCCCTGCTCCGCCGTAACCGCTGTTTGGCTTCAGCACAAGGTTGTTTTTGTTTTCAGCAATAAAATGCCTGAGTTGTATAGTTTTGCCCTTGTAATCGCTTTCCTGGTCTCTTACCAGACGGGTCCAGGGAATATATTTTTCAATGGCGTCTAATTCCTCTTCATTGAAGAGATAGCGGAATCTCGGGTCTCCCATTATGGCAAGAACGGATTTCAATCCTCCCACCCTTGAAGAGAAAGGATTGATAAAACATATATTCTGGTCTCTGTAGGCTTCGAGTACTTTTTTTGTATCAGGGTAATAGGGCTCATTCAGAAATTCCTGTATTGCATCACGATATATAAGGTGAACAGCCCTGCCGTTTAATGTCAGCTGCTTACCGTCATAGTCAAAATGCCTGGGATCGGCATATACTGCATTGAACCCCTTTTCATTAAGAGTATTGATAATAATCTCGACATCCTTTAATATAGTTGAATCTGTGGCGCATACTATGGCAAAAAGAGGATTGTCAACGGGTTTAATGCCCTTTTTCTCACAGAACTGCCTGTATTTTTTCATCAGCATTTTTGAGTGAGTGTCCAGAAATTTATCAGCAGCCAGATTGTACTTTGACTGAACCTGTTTTATGGTTTTCAGGTTTGAAAAAATATCCACCATGGCATCATGCCATCCCATTCCTGAAGGGCTGTCGCAATTAAATTCAAGGAACTTGATATCCTTTGAATCGGGCAGGAAAAAGGCATCAAGCCTGCTCACTATCTGCCTGTTAGGATATACAGGATCTATCTTGGCAAATTCCTCTACCTTGTCCCCGAGCTCAAGAAGGTGTTTGAATTTCGGGTCAGAGAAAAAGGAATTGGACACCTTCTCAATGGCATGCATAATGCTCTCGGTAGCTGCCTTAAAAAGGGGCCTGTCTTTTCTGTCTACAAAATATGGCTTGAGAAAGGTGGGAAATGGCTTACCCTTCATGGCCATGCCGTATTTTACAGTTTCTTCGGTTATAAAGCCCAGCTGTTCCTCTGCATCCCCGGGATTCAGGGCAGATCTAAAATCCTCATTTACCTTCTTAACAATATCCATGTTTTAACTCCTTTTGATTTTTTTATTATTATGCTAATAGAAAAAAGCTGACGAAGGGAATTGAACCCTTAACCTGCTGATTACAAATCAGCTGCTCTGCCGATTGAGCTACGTCAGCCTCGATGAGTGTATCAATTAGCATTTATTTCTTTTAATTGCAAGAAAAAAATATAGTATTACAGGGGGTGTGGCTGATGTCATCAATAATTGGAAAAAAAATTAGTAAAAGGGTGTTTTTTAAATTCCTTTTAAGGGATATTGACATTTATATTCACAGCGGGGAAATTACAGGCCTGCTTGGACCTAGCGGATCCGGAAAAAGTACTCTCTTAAAGGTACTTTCTCTGATTGATACTGAATTTTCAGGAGATTTAATTCACAGCGGTTTTGACAGGCGTACAGATATAAGCAGAAGCATGGGTTATGTCAACCAGTCGGATATATTAAATCCAGGCCTGAGTGTAATTGATACCCTCTATTATTCATATAGAATCAGAAACCATGTCAAACAGGGAAATGAACAGGTTATTAAGGAAATAAAGGATTTGATTAAAAGTTTCAATCTGGAGACCAGGATGCACGCCAGGCTTAAGAATCTAAGCGGGGGAGAGAGGAAAAGGGTCCATATTATAAATGAGCTCCTGTCAGCGCCCTCCTTTCTTTTTCTTGATGAACCTTTGTCGGGACTTGATCCGGCCAATGCAGACAGGATTATCAGGTTTCTCCAGAAATATGCGAAAAACGGCAATACCGTAGTAATGACTACTCATTCCATGGACAGCATGGATTATCTGCACAAAGTATACTATCTTTCACGGGGAAGGCTTATTTTTTACGGTAAGACTGAAGAGATTGCCCAGCATTTCAGCTCAAACAGTATATCAGAAAGCTATAAAAAGGTAATCAGGCAAAATCCTGAATTTCTTGTAAAACTGTTCCAGAAATCATCAGGCTATAAACAGCTGAACAGCCTTATAGATGGTTTTGAGCCATATAAATTACAGCAGAATCCTATGAAGGTAATTCAGGGCTGTGATAAAGAAATACATAAAGGGAATAGCATTGATGAAGAATTCAGGAATATAATCGACAGGATAAGGGATAAAAAGGAAAATGAATGATCTTTTCCGTACAGTATGCCAGCGATATTATATCAGCCTTCTCAGTGATTTTTTCAGGGTTATGTTTCTCATCCTGCAGTCCCTGGTCATAACAGTCCTTTTTATTGTTGTATTCAGGGACTCAGGAAACTCCGAAACCTTCAGGCTTTTGCTTGTTATTACCTCCGTCTGGCTCGGCCTTATTAACAGCTGTCAGGAGATTGTAAAGGAAAAAGAAATGTTCAGGATGGAACGGCGGTTCGGAATAACTGCCCATTATTTTGTCCTGAGCAAACTTATCATTCTATCTCTGGTGTCTTTCATACAGGTTTCTTTCATGCTTGTGGGGCTTTACCTGTTTACCCGGGTGGGTTTTTCATTATTTGCTTATCTGCTGGTTTTATTTATATCCTCTGTATCATCCTCTGCCCTGGGGCTTCTCATATCATCGATATCCAGGGGACCGGCACAGGCCCTTGCAATAGCACCAATAATAACCATCCCCCAGATACTTTTCAATGATATACTTATTAAAAGTTCGCCTCTCGGCATGGTTGAATTTTTAAAAAGCCTCATGATTAGCAACTGGGCTCTCCTGTTCATAGAAAATCTTGAAAATAGTCTTGATTTTAAGCTGATTTTATATATCATGATCATCATGACATACGCAGTGGTATACTACCTTTTCAGCATACTTATTCTAAGGAAGGCCGGCAGATGAATTGCTTTCATCCTATAGGCGGTTCTACCAGAATAATAAGCCTTATAACCATTGCTCTCATTTTGTTCATAGCAGTTCTGGTACTTTTTATTGTATTCTTTGATAAGGATGGTACAGCTGTTTACAGACTTG
This sequence comes from uncultured bacterium, assembly GCA_964431655.1. Lineage (GTDB taxonomy): Bacteria > CAYMEV01 > CAYMEV01 > CAYMEV01 > CAYMEV01 > CAYMEV01. The sequence continues at coordinate 15,476 of CAYSKJ010000042.1, forward strand.
TAATATCAAGGGAGAAATCGTTGCTGGCCGAGAAATCAGTTTCATTTTTTGAAGATCTCCAGTTCAAGGATTTTCAAAAGTCTGCAAGCTACCACTCTCCCGAAGACCAGGAAAGTGTTGATATCCCAAAGCTGATTGCGAGAATATTCCTGGTAAAGCCTGAATTCATAGACATTATGAGATACAGGGTATTCAGTATACATGTGGATAGTGTTGAGAAAAGGGCCAGGGTTTTTCTGAAGGTCCAGTTCAGAGTACTGAACACAGACAAAGAGTATGAAAAAGATATTATTCTCTATTATTACAAGGATCAGAGGGATACATGGTTCATGAAACTGGAATCTTCCCTCAGGTAAAACAGCTCTTCTCAGAACAGGTAATTCTTTTCAAGTGTTCTGAATTTTCCAAGGAGTTCATTGAGTCTGTCTTTTTGTCCCTGGTCTGAAGATGACCTGAGTACAGACTCAGCCAGCCTGATCCCTTCTTTTACCCTCTCTTTCGCCAGGGAACGGTTTTTTATCTCAATAAAAATCAGTGATTCCTGATATAGGGCATAACAAAGGTAAAAGCTGTTTCCACCGGCAGTAAAATTCTCCTTGGCTGTGTTTATCTCTTTCAGGGATTTGTCAAAATCCTTCTGGCTGTAAAAAAGCATTGATGATTCATAAGCAACCATACCCAGCAGATAGTAGTTTTTGGACTGTGTAAAGTAACGGTTGGCATTCCTGAAATTATCCAGAGCATCGGCATCATTCTTAAGCTTTATCTGGGAAAGGGCTATATAGTAGTGTATTTTGCCCTTTATGTCATAATCCTTTACCTGGGATATCTGTATTCCCGACAAAAGACTATAGCTCTTCTGGGGTTCTGTCCGGTATATCAGCTCTGCAAGGTCAACCGCCAGGTCCGCATACTGTTCATCATTCCTGTTTTTGGCATAAAATCCCATGGCTTTATTAAGATAATTCATTTTTTTAGCTGTATCAGTCCTGGGTATAAGCTTGGAAAGGTTGATAAGAAGTTTTCCGTAAAGCTCTGAATCGGTGTCATAGGATTCAAAGAAATCCAGGGATTCTTCAAAGGCTTTTATTGAGCGTGGATAGTCTGCAATAAGATTGTAGCACAGGCCCAGATGATAACAGGCTATTGCCGAGTCTCTCCTTAAATTATCCGTGTTTCTCAAGTCCTTTGAAGCCGCTAATGCTCTGTTGAAGGCTTCAATGGCCTGGGGGTAGGATTTCTTGTTATAAAAATGCACGCCTGCTTCATACATGGTCTTAAAAATTCCTTCTCTACTGCCTATTTCAGCATAACTGCCTGATATCTGCTGCAGCAGATCAATACGGTTTGCCTTTGCTGTTTCATTAAGGAAGGAGTAGGCATCATAAGCTTTATCTATGGCCTGTCTTTTCAGTTCCCGGTCTTCTATCCTCTTTTGGGCATTAAGAAAAACATTTATCTGAGACTCAGAATCATCTGAGATTGAATAGATGCTGGACAGCTCCCTGGCTATTTCCAGAAGGGTTTTTCCGGGCATATCTATTTCCATGGCTCTTTCGAGGAGTTCCCGAGCTCTGTTTATATCACCGGTATTTTTATAGGAAGATCCGATGAACAAATACAGTTCCGCCCTCTCTTCGGGATTATCGAAGGACATTGGCAATGAGCTGTCTTTCTCGTATAAAGCAAGTATTTCCCGGTAATTTTTTGCAGTGTACAGGGCAGATATACGGTTAAAAAAATCGGACGGCAGGGGCTTCCCGTTTAAGTTTTCATCCTGCTCCCTGAGCAGATTGCTGATTCTGGTTTTTAGCTCCATGGCAGATTTTTGGCCGGGTTCAAGCTTCAGAACGGCTTCAATCTCAGCCAGTGCCTGTTGATACTGGTTTTCGTCTATCAGCTCCCTGGCGTTTTTCAGCCTGTTTTCTATTTCTTCAGCATACTGCTGTTCGAGCAGCACGTTTTCATCCTGAGGAACGTATTCCTGCTCAGCAGGCTGTGAAATTCCATCATCCGGAAGATCAGGTTCCGGTTTACCCTCCGGTATTATCTGTTCGGTTTCGGTTTCCTGCTGGGCAGGTTCGTGAAACCCTTCAGCAACGGGTTCCTGAACCACATCTAAAGAATTGCCTTCATCTTTTATCCTGGATATTATATAGATGCCGGAAACAAGAATGAGCAAAAAAATAAGGGAAAATAAAAAAATTATAAGCCTTTGGTAATTTGCTGTTTTAGGGCCGGAGGATGTCAGCTCCACAGTTTTAGGAGCTTCAATGACGGGTTTTCTTATAAGTTCGGAAGGTTTTTCTGCAGGTACCGGCACTTTAGCGGGCTCATGGCTGATGCCCCCCGAGTCAGCTGTTTTGCCTGAGGTAAAAGGCTGTTCCGATAGGAAGGCGGCAATAGCCCTGTGCATATCCACTGCGGACTGATATCTTTTAGACCGGTCTTTTTCCAGGGCTTTTTTTACCATCCCTGCCACTTCATCGGGGATTTCCCGGTTAATTTCCCTTGGGTCCCTGGGGTTTTTTGTAACTATGGAATCAAGGATCTGTATAACCCCTTTTCCCTCGAATGGATTTTTCAGCGTAAGCATTTTGTACATGATGGAGCCAAGGCTGAATATATCACTCCTTCCGTCCAGCTGTTTTCCAAGTATCTGCTCAGGAGACATATAATAAGGAGTTCCCACAAGCATCCCTGTTTTGGTAATATTGGTCTCTTCTGAGTCCAGTATCTTTGCTATACCGAAATCAGCAATCTTGGTTACCTTATTATGGGTTATTATTATATTGGAAGGCTTGATATCCCGGTGAATGATATTGTTCTGGTGAGCATAATCAAGAGCCAGGCAGATATCAGAAATTATTTTAAGAGTCTGGGGAAGAGGGAAAAGGGTTCTGCTTTTGACATAGTGTTCAATATCGTTTCCCACTATAAGCTCCATTATTATATAATAAAAATCCTCTTCAAGGCCAAAATCATAAACAATCACTATATTTGGATGGTCGCCCAGCTTTGCCTGGGCCTTTGCCTCTCTTAAAATCCTTTTTCTTGTCCTCTCTTTCTGTTCAGTGCTTATAATATCCTTGAGAGATATGCTTTTTAAGGCAACATATCTGTCCAGGTGTATGTCAAAAGCCTTGAAGACATATCCCATGTTGCCTTTTCCCAGCAGTTTAAGTATCTTGTACCTGCTGGCTATTAAGGATCCTTTGGAATGCTTGCCGAGTATGGTATGGCACTTGGAGCAGTAGCTGAGGTTAGGCGGATTGCTGAAATCACATTTAGAGCAGATCTGTTCTTCCATGGTTTTAAGAACCGGGATAAAAATATATCAGGTTCCGGATTTCATTTGATACATTGTATATGTTTATAATACTTCCTGCTGGTACATAAAGGTACTTATCCCCGGATATGATGAAATTGGTATTGCTTTTTTTATCCTTCATAATGAGTTCATTATCATAACAGCAGTATATGCTTTCACTGCCTAAGGAAATATCCTTCAGAACCGTACCGGGCGGCAGTGTTATCATTCCGAGAACCACACCTGCTGGAAAGATTTCGGGATATATTATTTTCTGAAGCTGTACCTGATTATCTTCAGAAAAGTTTATATTTTCTATCCTGATAACTTTAGAAATAAGGGATTCCGAGTTTTCATCATCCAGTGTCAGGGGAAGCTCTTTCAGTTTTTCGGGGTTGAAAGGGGGACAGGAGATTATGAAACATATGGATTCGCCTTCACTGCTGTTAAGCATTCTTCTTTTTAGACTGGATTTAAGAGCTATTGTATCATCTTTTGAAAGTATGTAATCCTTGCTGTTGTCCACAACCAGTTTCAGCTCTCCTTTGGTGACAACAAAAATTTCATCAAACCCCGGGGTATAGTCAAGAAGAACCCCCTCAGGCCCTAAAACAATCTCTCTCAGGCTTATATTATTGCTGGCCAGGCCATAGCTGACGGGGTAGGAAAATCTGTTGGACTGTATAATGTACTTAATCCATATATTATTTTCTTCGTTATGGTCGTAATCCAGGTTTTTTGCAGATGAAAGGACAGGTTCTTCAGGAACCGGTTTATATAGGGATACATCGGCACCTGATGGTTCTGCACCTGTATCGGGAGCAATGACTGTATCATCTCCCCTGCACCCTGCAAGAAGAGCAAAAGTCATGATTATAAGCATGAGCAAGCACTTTTTCATTTCCAGGTAAGTCTCTTTACTGCTTCCATTTCAATATTTCTAGCCTTTTTTTCCATTTCCCTGAGGTAAAGGTAATAGGTCATAAAAAGCTTCCTCACCATATCCACCTTCTTATTGCTTTCAAGGTCTTCATGGATAAGGTTATTATATATGTCAT
>CAYSKJ010000043.1:0-19817 GCA_964431655.1 uncultured bacterium
CTTTACGGCCCCTTCGGCAAGCATTTTGTGCAGACCATGCTCAGGCTGGCGGAAACAAAGAGTGTAATATCCGTGGTTGCCGACCAGTTCGGATGTCCTACTTATACTATTGACCTTGCAAGAGCCATATATATGCTTATCTACCTTCCCGTAACAAGGGAAAGATTATACCTGTTTTCAAATTACGGCTATACCAACTGGGCATCCTTTGCCAAGGAGATATTTTCAGTTGCGGGGCTGACTGCCGAAGTAGAGGAGATACGCTCCTGCGATTTTCCATCCAGAGCATGCCGGCCTCAAAACTCAAGGTTCGACCTGTCAAGGTTTATAAGGTCCACCGGATTTATCCCGAGAAGATGGGAGGATGCCCTCAGGGATTACTTCCAGAATTATATATAAGGATTATGTTCGGGCAGATAGGCACCACAGAGCTTTTAGTTATTGCAATGGTTGTTCTTATTGTCCTTGGGCCAAAGCAGATACCCATTGTTATGAAAAAGGCGGGCAAAATATACCGTGAATTCAATATCCTTAAGAAAAACCTCATGGACCAGATAAACAGCCTTGAAAACAGTGATGAATCCCCTCCAGAAGAAGAGAAAAAGGATGAGTGAGAAAAAAAAGGACAGTCTTGCCGAAATGGACCTCCTGGCTCACCTTAATGAATTAAGAACAAGGCTGATAAGAAGCATCGTTTACATAATCCTTGGAATGACGGCAGCCTATATCTTTAAGCAGAAAATACTGGATCTTGTGCTTTATCCTATTATGAGGCTTAACCCTGATATAAGCCGCCATCTGGTATTTATTTCCCCCACTGAGGGATTTTTAACCTTTATACGGCTTTCAGCCTATGCAAGCCTCATCTTTACGGCTCCCTTAATACTCTGGGAATTCTGGCTCTTTGCAAAGCCGGCCCTGTACAGAAAAGAGCAGAAAACATCCTTCAGATTCTTTATGATCAGCCTGCTTTTATTTTATTTCGGATTGTTCCTTGCATATATACTGGTCATACCCTATGGCTTCAGTTTTCTTATGGGTTTTGCCGGTGAGCAGATGGTGCCTATGATAAGCATAAGAGAATTTGTTATATTTGTATTTAAGGTGCTTATCATATTCGGGGCTATATTTGAAACCCCCCTGATCCTTTTCCTGCTTTCCCTGTTCGGGATAATAAACAGCGGGATGCTGTCAAGACTCAGAAGGTATGTTATTATTCTGATTTTCATTATATCGGCCCTTATTACACCCCCTGACCCCATTACGCAGATTCTTCTTGCTATACCCCTTGTTGTGCTTTATGAAATATCTATTATTGTTATTAAAATAGGGGAGAAGAAAAATTAGTATTCAGAATCTCATTGAGTATATAAAGAATTCTGCCCCGGGTTTCTGGGTCCTTTATGCCCTTTTTCTGCTCTTTGTTTTTTATCTTGTGATTTTTATTTTTCTAAGGCTGAAGGCCATGGTTTCCTCCAGGCTGAGCATCGTAATGAATAATCTGAAAAAGGACAGAAATACAGGAATCAAGCAGTTAATGAACAGCGATCATAACCTCTCCGATCTGGAAAAGCAGGTAGTGTACGAGACGCTTGAAGCGGATGAAAGGTTCCTTTTTGGTATTAGATGCTGGACCGTCAGGATGAAGGGACTGCTGTCCAGCTTGCCTGCAGTTCTTGTTTTTACCAGATCAGGCATTATGATATTGCCTGTTAGCCCTCATGTGGATTACCCCTTTGAAAAGATGTATTACAGCGAAATTGATGATATCCGGCAAAAAAAGAGGATATTTCTGGACAAGCTGATTTTCCGCAGTGGCAAAAGAAGCATTGGTGCAGTTCTTGACAGAAAATATCCAGATATCAACGATAATATAGCTGATTTTATCAGGAATATGCTGAAAGAACATCAGAATGCTTAAAAGCATCACCGGATACATCAAAGACACCAGAACACCTGTTTACAGTTTTATTGCAATATTTCCCCTTATAATCCTTTATGATATCCTTGTGCTCTTGACAAAACCCAGTTATGTGGCAAGGGCAGGTCTCTGGGCGGACTGGTTTTTAAGCCTTGTGCGCATTAATACTGTATTTGGCAAGATTGCATTTGTCACCCTGGTTTTTCTCTTTTTTGCCTTTATCTCATTAAGGAATAAAAAAACACAGATAAGGGCTGTTTATTTTCCTGTCATGGTTATTGAAAGCATATTTTACGCCTATTTTTTTTCCAATGCTGTATTTTTCATAAAAAAGTCCCTTATGCTCTCGGTTTTTTCATCCAGTGACGGATTAGTTCTTTCCATCGGAGCAGGCTTCTATGAAGAGCTTTTCTTCCGCTTCATACCGATGATGATCTTGAGGCTGTCTGTAAAAAACGGCGATAAAAAAACCCTCCTGGTTCTGGTCACCATCCTTACTTCAAGTCTTCTTTTTTCCCTCTTCCACTATATAGGGCCTGAGGCATTCAGTTTTGAATCCTTTATCTACAGATTTATATCATCGGTTATACTCTTTATAATATTTATTACCAGGGGATTTGGCATAGCAGTTTACACCCATACCATATATGATCTTATGTGCTTTTACTGAAAATGGAACAGATGTCCAAGACTAAAATTATTGTCATACTGAATAATTACAAAGCAATTATAGTTTATTTGCTAATCCTTTTTCTGCAGTCTTTACTCATAGCAGAGAATATTCCCGAAAGTGCAAGATCACGGGAGGTAATTTCCCGCGTAGCTCCCGGGCTGGAAAGAGACATGGCAGATGCAAAGCTCAGCCTGGGAGCCCATGTCTATTTACGGATATTTAAAAAAGAAAAGGAACTGGAGCTGTATATTCAGAAGGAAGGTCATTTCATACTCTATAAGACTTACCCTGTCTGCACATGGGGTCAGGGTTCACTGGGTCCAAAGCTTTATGAAGGGGACGGACAGGCCCCCGAAGGGTTTTATTTTGCTGTCCCGGAGCGCTTAAACCCTGTAAGCAATTTCCATCTATCCTTTGATATAGGTTATCCCAATGAATATGACAGGTATCACCAGAGAACGGGAAGCTTGATAATGGTGCACGGCAGCTGTGTGTCCCTGGGGTGTTTTGCAATGACAGACCCCGGTATTGAAGAGATATATACAATTATAGATTCGGCTTTCCGAAACGGGCAGAAATTTTTCAGAATACATATTTTCCCTTTCCGGATGACTCCGGAGAATCTGGAGGAGCACAGGGATTCAGAGTGGTATGAATTCTGGCTGAACCTCAGGAAGGGATATGACAGATTTGAAGAGAACGGGAATATCCCTCCCAATATAAAAGTCAGGAGAGGGAAATACATTTTTGAATCGCTTTAAGAATTTTTGATATGTTTTCTTTTATAGAATACAGGTTATGATATTAGCAGGCTTATCCCTATGTTCATAGCTGAAAAAAGATCAAGAGCATATTATGCAGAAGCTTTAAGTGCTTTTATACCCGTTTTTAATCAATGACTGAGGTTTCGATGAATTATGTAAAACCAGGGGCAGAGCCTTTAACGTTTTTTCATTCAATGCTAAAGAATGAGGGACAAAACGCTGAACGAACTGCCAGGATATATTATGAGCTCTGGAAGATAAAAGGAGAGGAGGAGTTCCGGTTAAGGGCAAGAAAACTTTATAATAAGCTCATGACCAGAACAAAAAGGCCTCTCTGCAGAAGGATCCTGAAAGAGATGAAGTAAAGCCATCGATTACTTAACATTTCTGCATCATTTAAATTGCACAACTTATTTTAAATAATATAATTGTGTAACTATAACAAAAAAAGGAGTAAATGAATGGAAATCATAAGGGTTTTCATTTGTGTGTGCCTTGTTTTTTTCCTTTCAGCGGGATTAATTTATTCAGCTGAAGATTCTCAACTGCCGGAGGAAGCCCAATCTGCCGGCCAGGAGCCTGAAGAAGAAATAAGCCTGCTTAAGCTGGTTCCAAAAGAAGGCCTGCTGGGCTACTTCAGGTTTGAAGAGGAGGCAGACGCTGACAATCCTGATCAGCCTGGAAATGCCGTCATTACAGCGGTAAAAGCTGTAAGTAAGGAAGGCAAATACGGCAGTGCCATGGAATTCTCCCGGGAAGGAGCCATTGCCAGGACAGAGATCAGAATAAACCAGGAAGAGAACACCGCTGGTGCTACCTTCTGTGCCTTCGTTCTGCCCTATGAGCATGCGATTGAGGCCAGAAGGCAGGCAATAAGCACTGACAATAGCGGCTTTGACTGGTCAATCCTTATTGAGGACGGCAGATGGTTTGTTTTTAATAATGCCGATTCTGTGGATACCGGTATAAATGCAAAAATCGGGGAGTGGCAGTTCATAAGCGCTGTCTTTGACCCGGAAAAAGGGATTACCTTCTACTGCAACGATGAATCTTTTCATATCGAGGAAATTCAATTTGAAGACAGCACCAATCCCCTTGCCATAGGGAATAATGCCTCGGATGACATGTACCCGGAATGCTTTATGGGCATGATAGATGAGGTTCTGATCTATGAACGCCCCCTGAGTTACGAAGAGATAATGAATATATTCGGTATCTATAAAAACATTTGACCGGACAGGTATTACAGGGGGGGAGTGCCAAAAGGCATATCCCCCTTTTCATTTGACAATATATCAAATTGAATTATACCTAAAAAGATATGGAAGCTCAAAAAAAGCCCTTTTTAAGATTCAGAGAATACTCTGTGTATTACGGCAGCTATCAGGCGGTTAAGGATTTTGACATTGAGATTGACGGCGGTGTAATTGGGCTTCTGGGGCCTAACGGGGCAGGTAAAACTACGCTTATAAAGGGGATTCTTGGGCTTCAGCCGAAAACCAGGGGAGATATAGAGGTTTACTCGCGCAATACCAGGGATAAATCCATGAGAAGGATTATCGGCTATATGGCTGAAGATGATACGCTAATAACGGGTGTCAACGGCATTAATTTCACTGCATATATGGGCCTTCTTGCTGGAATGCCAAGGGTGGAGGCAATAAAGCGGGCTCATGAGGTAATCGGGTATATTGGCCTTGGTGAAATACGGTACAGGAATGTGGATACCTATTCCAAGGGCAATATACAAAGGATAAAGCTTGCCGCAGCCCTGGTCCATGACCCTGACTGCCTCTTTCTTGATGAACCCACTGCCGGCCTTGACCCCAAGGGACATGCAGAAATGCTGGAGCTGATAAGGGAATTCGGCAGGCTGGGAAAGGATATAGTCATATCCAGCCATCTCATTGATGAAATAGAAAAGATATGCGATAAGATAGTACTTATACAGGACGGTTCTTTAAGAAGGTTTGAAAAGATAAAAAAGCTGAAAAAAAAGGATAATATAATATTTGAAACGAGAATATACGGTGATAATTCTGTATTTGAAGAAATAATTTCCCTCCTGGAGGGAATTAATATCATTAGGAAAAACAACAGTAATTTCATTATAAGTGTAGAGGAAACTGAAAATAAAAGACTTCTTTTTGAGAAATGCCTTGAAAAGGGTGTGGAGATAAGGCTTTTTGTGCCCTCGGAGCATAAGCTTCAGGATGTAATAATGGATATTATTGACAATGAAAGATGAAAACAGAACCTTTTTAAGGTCCAACAGGTACAGTATCTGGGAAAAATCCTTTCTGGAAAGGAAGTTTTCCTTCATGCCAATTATTGAGTTCCACCTGAAAAGGGCTTTTAAGAAAAGGCTTGCGAAATACCTGCTTATTCTGTGCGCGATTATTACCCTTTTCTTTCTGCTTACAATAATCTTTGACGAGATAAAGGATATGGATATTGCTCAGACCGGATCAATCTCTGTAATGATAGATTTTGTAAAGGAGATAGGATTCCTTTCCTTCGGAAAAGACCTCTTCTACTGGTATATCTATTCCCTTCTTTTTATCTGGTTTCTGCTCTTTGTAATTTACGGAAGCGAGATAATATCCATGGACAGGAAATATAATGCTGTTGTGCTTTACCTTACCAAACCCCTTGATATACATGATTATATTGAAGGAAAGCTTTTATCCCTGGTTATTTTCATTCTCCTGACGGGGTTTGCCCCGGTTATACTTATGTTTCTGACAAAACTGGCTGTATCTCAGGATATCGGCCTAATCTTTGGCAGTTTTTTCCTGTTTTTGCGGATATTCATATTCTTTACCTTCTATTCGGTTTTCCTTGCTTCCCTGATACTCTCAGTTTCCTGTATAATGAAATCCTCCAGGATGGTTATCATTGTTATATTTGCCCTTTATTTCTTTTCGGGCATTGCTTCAGGGATATTTGCCGGCATAGCCAAAGCCACCAAACTTTTCCCTGCTGAATATTCTCAGCTTTTATCGGTAAACGGCCTTATCCAGGCTTCCCTAAAGGCTCTGGTAAAGTATGAGAGTTTTGCCCTGGGCTCAGAAGCGCTTATTGCAATGGTCTTAATCTCCTTTTCAGCCCTGCTTATTATAAGATCAACAATTCGAAGGTCTGTATAAATGATTGTATTTGATAATGTATCAAAATGGTATGGAGAGGTTATCGGAGTCATGTCCGTGTCCTTTGATATCGGCCGGGGAATGTATGGCCTGCTGGGGCCGAACGGTGCGGGGAAATCCACCATCATGAAGCTGATCCTCGGCCTGCTGAAACCCAACCAGGGAAGCATAAGCCTGAATTCTGAAAACCCCCTCTATCTGGAAAAAAACAAGGGTAAAATAGGTTATGTCCCGGAAATAGACCCGTTCTATGCCAATGAAAAATGCCAGAGCATAATAAATAGATACGGCAGTTATCATGGTCTTCATGGTGACAGGCTGACTGACAGGATTGAATTTCTTGCGTCCATTGTTGAAGTCAAGGATTTTATGGAAAAGAAAATAGGCAACTGTTCCAAGGGAATGAAACAAAGGCTGAAGATATTTGTCGCCCTCCTGCATGACCCTGATATTATTATCCTGGATGAACCCTTCAACGGGCTCGACCCGGTCTCCAGGGCAAAGATAGGAAAATACCTGAAATCGCTGGCCGATGACAGGACCATTATGATTTCAAGCCACATACTCTCCGAGGTGGAATCTCTTACCGAACATATTATTTTAATTAATAACGGCAATATATTTGCAACAGGCAGCATTCTTGATATAAGGGAAAAGATGGATAATATACCAAGGAAGATATTCCTGGTAGCAGACAATATAAATAACCTTACCATCAGGATAATAAACATGGATGAGATCAGCGGAATAGAAATAGACAAGGAGAAGCAGGGAGTAAGAATATTTTCCACAAGGCCTTCGGTCATCTACAAAGAGATTATGAAGGCCCAGTCTGAAAACAGCATAGATATCAGGTATCTTTTCGGTGAGGATGAGGACCTGGAGTCAGTTTTCTCCTATATAACAGACAAAAGGCCTGTGCAATGAAATTCAGCCGTCTGCTTATAATAGAAACAAGAAAGAGGCTTGCCAGGTCCCTGGTCAGGTTTATGATTTCCCTTATGTTTCTGCCTGTGCTTTTTGCAGGGATAGGGCTTCTTATAAGGGTATTTTATGTTCGTTCCTTTGGGACATGGGAATTTCTGCCTTTATTCTACCCGCTTTTTTTCCTGGTTACCATCCTTGTGTCTGTGGGAACAGTGAAAGAGGATGTGGATGATAATTCCTATGTTTTTGTAAATATACTGCCCTTTTCAAAAACCATGTACTACTCAGCCAGGCTTCTATCGAGCTTTATCCTTGTTTTTGGATCCTTTGCAATATCCCTTCTGCTCTTTTATTTAACATCCTTTATCCTGGGTTCCGGCGTCTTCAGCGAGCTTGTTTCCCTGTGGAAATACAATCTGGGTTTCTTTTTCGGCCTTATTGCCTACTGCTGTGTATTTTCCTTTTTTGGCACAGCCTTTAAGAAGGCGACAATTTATAGCATTATCTACTTTTTCTTCTGGGAGGGCATATTCGGCTATGCCTTTTTCTTTCTTGAAAAGCTCACCATTACCTTTTATATGAGGAATCTTCTTCCATTTTCCCCGACCTCCGGCTTTAAGAGCTTCTTTCTCATGAGGCAGGAAAGTATAACACAATCCGCAGCCATTGCAGGCCTTCTGGTATTTTCAGCTGTTTTTTACATGGCTGGCCTTTATGTATTCAGAAAGAAGGGCTATATTACCGGAGAATAACCGTGTTGAATGCCTTCAAGGACAGGAAAAAACATCCTGCAGGCTTATTTAACACGAAAATAATGAAGCTTGCCTCTTCTTTCCGTGTCAATTATATTGTGTTCGCTCAAGAACCTGAATAGCTTGGTCTGGCTGTTGAATTCCTGTCCTTTATAGGAAAAATCCTTGAACAGGTTTCTCATCTTTATCCCGAACATGGTATAGGGAGTCCACGAATCCTTCTCAAATGAGTCAAGGACCTGAAAAATACCCCTTTGATGCTCCTTGGAAAAGCCGTTTATTACAAGGTATCCTTCATTGGTTTTGGGTTTGCTTGTTTCCGGTGATTCAGAAAAAGAGTCATTCAGATTAATTATATTATCAGAGCTGTTGGAAAAAAGCTTATTGTTCAATGTGTTTTCTGAGGTTACGAGCCAGACCTGTCTTCCGTATTTTCTGAGTTTATCCATTACAACGGTAAAGTCGGTATCGGAGGTTATGAATACATACAGGTCAATTTCAGGTTTGTTATGGACTAATGTTTCAAAGGCTTCCAGAGAAAGGATCAGGTCAGCTCTGTTTTTGAGGTTGTTTTTGGAGACATTTGGAGCTTCACGGATTTCAAAATTATTGTCTCTGAGCTGATTTCTGAATTTCCCTATTGATTCTGTATGTCCGCAGGCTAATTTGATAGCAAATACAGACTGTTTCTCTTCCTCAATCTGAAGGGCGATATTGTCAAGAAGAGCGCTGACATTGAGCTTTCTGTCAATATTTTCCAGATCAAAATAGATTGCTATGATGATTCTTTCATTCATAATTCCAATTACCATTATAATCAATTTACAATTAATATCAATATAATAAAAGATTTACGGATTCTATTTTGCTTTACTGCAAGCAGTTTTTTATGTATATCTCCTGATTAATCACATTTTAAGGTAAAGAATGAGATTCAAAGCATGACTGCTGTCAGAAAAGAATTGAAGATATATTTTTTAATCCTGGCTATGACAGCCCTCGGGCTGGGTTTCAGCAATGACATCATATCTAACTACTTCAAGGACGCCTACCAGGTTAATGCTTTTCAGAGGGGGCTTATTGAATTGCCCAGGGAATTGCCAGGTATTTTAACAGTACTGATAATATCGCTCCTTTCCTTCTTCTGTGATATAAGGATTGGTATTATTGCCCAGTTCCTGAGTTTTTCCGGTATGATTGTCCTTGGCTTGTTTACCCCGGCTTTCGGGGTAATGCTTTTATTTGTCTTTATAAACTCTCTGGGGATGCACATGTTTTTCCCTCTGCAGGACAGCATTGGTCTTGCCCTTATAAAGGACGGCAGAATAGGCAGATGGATGGGGCGTTTCAAAGGGTTTTTTACAGGCTTTCAGATGATTGCCGCTATATTTGTATTTTTCGGTTTCCGTTTCGGGATTCTAAGCTTTGAAACACCTCTGAAGAGGTCGTTTCTCATTGCAGGCTTCCTTTTTTTTATAGTCATGCTTCTGCTGATTTATCTCTACAGGCTGGTTAACCTGCAGGGGGTCAGCCATGAGAAGAACCGCCTTAAACTTCGCTGGGATTACCGCTACTACTACATTCTTGTTGTCATGCACGGAGTTCAGAAGCAGATTATGATGGTATACGGTCCCTGGGTACTGATTGAGCTGTTGAGCAAAAAAGCTGATACCATTGCCATGCTGTATATTATCGGTGGTGCGATAGGAATGCTTATTATACCCCTTCTGGGACACTGGATGGACCACTATGGAATAAAAAAAATGCTTTATGTTGATGCATACAGTTTCATCATTGTCTACCTGGTGTACGGTGTTCTTGCCGGAGGTTATGCTGACGGCTGGCTTGCAAAAGGCGGACTGGCAGTTATCCCTGCCTATCTGATATTTATCTTTGACCGCATGTCAAATCAGATCGGAATGATAAGAACGGTCTATCTTAAGGCTATAGCTGTCAAATCTTCAGAGATTACTTCCAATCTGTCCTTCGGCCTGGGGATAGACCACATAGTATCCATAATATTTGCAATCCTGGCAGGCCTGATCTGGAGTACCTGGGGACCGCAATATGTATTTTTCTCTGTCGGCCTTCTTTCCCTGGTCAACCTTTATGTGGCAAGCAGGGTTTCCCTTGACTGAAGCAAAAGCATTACTACATAGGCCAGAAATGATTGTCAAACCAGATATTTTCTCTTAGCTGTTCGTCTATTGTCTGAAGAAACTCAAGGTGTTTTTTTTCCCATTCTGACAGCCATCTGTACAGCTTTTTCTCCTCAGTATCCTCTGCTGCTTCAGCCTGTTCTGAATAGACCCTGACAGCCTTCTGTTCCATGTTAATGGCAGCGGAGACGGCAGCAGCCTCAAAGTCTGCGGTACCTATTGATGCCACTATTCTGGTGGTCAGTATCCTGTCAATAGTGCTGTCGCCTTCTAGGTACTGATTCATAAAAGAACCTGTTTTATTGAAATGCTTGAACTGTTCAGAGAGAAGCTCAATATGCCTTTGTTCCTCTTCGGCCATCATAGTGAAAAAATCGCTTACATCCTTGATTGAGGTATGTCGGGCGAATGATTCATAGAGCGCCTTGCCCCTTTTTTCCAGCAGAATTGCATTTTTAAGAATATTCATTGACTTTGATTCAGCCATGTTAAATCTCCTCATTTATAATCTATATCATTTCATACGCAAATTTTTCATGATAGTTCGGTGAATGTTAAAAAAGACTGATAGCTGTTTGATGTTTTTTTCAATTTCTTTATTTAATTTAAAAGGGATATTTTCTGAGCATCATGCGAATTTATAAACCCCTATACAGCCCTGAATCCTCATAACGCCTTTTGAACACTTCAGAAAATAGACAAGAAGCGGAAATAAGTTAAAAAAAAGCAGGTTAATTCGCCTGATAATGCCGGAATTTATTCTATGAATTTTCAGCGGCTTTTATATTTAATCTAGAAGGACAGAATGATCTACCGGGCTTCAGGTGCCTTAAAGCTGGATGCGAGGGCCTTTAGGTCAAGATTCTTAATATCAAGGTTTACTTCCTTGGGTATTATTTCTTTTATCATCTGCTCAACCAGATTCATATAATCACTGGTAGATCTCTTCTTGCATGGGATATGGAAACCCAGGCCCATTGTCTTCATGGAGGCTTCCTTCCTGGATATATCCCGGATCTCTGTGGTGTCGCTGCTTTTGCTGAACATCAGGGCAGTGAGGGGGGCGTGTATATTATAGGTCTTGTTTTTCATATCTGAATTGAAGGGGGTGGAGTAGGCAATGAACTGCTCCTGGCTCTTCTTTACCATAACAAGGCTGTCGGATAAAAGCAGTTTCTTGTCAATAATATCCGCAAGCTTCTGTCTTACATCCAGCCAGCTGCCTGTGACGATAAAAGATTTTTCTTCTTCAATAAAGCCCAGCCCGTGAATTAAGAGGGAGTCCTCAAGGAGCACTATCATCCCCATTATAGTCCTTAAAAAATTGTCAAAGGTAATAGGATGCAAGAATACCCTGGCTTTTACAGTACTTCTGGCCAGGTCAAAATAGCCTTTATAAAAATTGGTATAGAATTTTACAAGATTTTTCTCAATGGATGTTTCAATTTTGTCGGATTTATTATCGATCTGGGGCAGTTCTTCTACGAAAATATTATATCTCGGGAGCTTTGCGGCAAAGAAATTATCGTATCTCTGGTGAAAGTACTTAAAAAAGGCGGCATTGCTGAAGGTCAGTGCTACAGGTATGCCTCCTATATCTATTACACCGCTAACAATCATAGCCTAAATCTTATTTGCCCTTGTATAATAGTCAATAAAAAAGTTTTATCCTTAAATAATTCAATTATTTATCTTTAACCAGTACATATACATTGGCTTCATGGGGTTGTTCATAGAACTCAAATCCCTTTTCCAGGAGTGCCGGGATAAGGAAGTCCGCTTTTTCAGGAATCATTATCTCATAATAGCCTTTATTGCCCGTAATATAATTAAATGCTCCTGTATATTCAGAAATAGCATCAGAGGAAAAGACAAGAGGCATGAAAACCGGTTCCGGGCTGTTGACAACGGAATAGAAATCAAAAGCGCCGGCCCTGAAGAACAGGGAATGAGCTTTTATCCAGTCAATTCCTTCCTCTGAGTTTTCAACAAACTTCCACCCATAGGGAATGTGTTCTCCGAATACATTAAAATCAAAGGAATCAGAAGAGGCAGATGCCGGTCCCTTGATAATCCTATCGGGCACACGTCCCAGACAGAAAAATCTTTCCTTTATGGAAAAACCGTTTTTACAGGCAATCCGCAAACTCTGGGCATTTTTAAAATAGGTGGCTATTGCTATCCGGCTTCCAGTACCTTTCTTAACCAGGGACTCTGCTTTTTCCATTATGAAATCATTAAGGAGATTACCTATCTTCTTCCCCTGATAATCGGGATGAACCCTGAGGCCTTCCAGCCATACAGTTTTCCCCGGCAGTATGGACAGTTTTACAGTCCCTATAACCCTTTTTCCATCAACTGCGGCATAAAAGCCACCGTCTTTAATCCAGTCCGTGAAAATATGGGTAAGGTAATCATGGCCTTCCCATGTGTTTTTGGCTATGTCTTCTATATAAGGCCTGTCCCCGATGAGGGCTTTTCTTATTTTTATCAATTTTTTTTCCTTTAAACGGTTATAAGCCTGCTGAAAAGTTCCCTGTCCGCCTGTATCAGCGAGCTTGACCCAATTATGCATTTATAGCTGTTCTGCAGGGCTTTTCTTAGATACGGGCTCAGTTCAACCAGGTCCTTCTGCTTTGTGGACAGTATTTCCTCAATAATTTTATGCTTATAAACAGCATCCTTCTTTGCCAGAAATTCATTCCTGGCAACAATCCCCCTTGTATCAGGATTTAAAAGCGGGTCAAAATTGGAATAGGCCCCTATGATAAACTGGAGGAAAAGCTCCTGGCCTATATCCAGGTTTTCAAGGTCATCAGGTAAATTCTGGTAGGCCTGGTAGGTCTTTTTCACATTCGGGTCCCGGTAGCTTCCCAGAATGAAATCTCCCGTTGTGGAGTCAATATGGAACCTGCTGCCGTAGGCCCCGCCTATCAGCCTTATATGCTTGTAGAGATAATCCCTGGCAATATACTTTGCCAGGACCTCAAGGCTTCCGCTGTATTCTATGCCCGCGCTGAAAAGGTTTCCCCCTGCATAGGCGAATACAACGCCGGCAGGTGTAAGGAAAGCCTCATCGGGCTTCAGGGCATCGAATTCCAGGCTGTTTCTGCCAAATACCCCTGTGCCGGTGGAATCAATAAGCATGCCTGCTTTACCCAGCAGAAGGACTGTGTTTTTCTCATCCGATATAATATTAACCAGTAGATTTTCCTGGTTTATGAGCTTTTTCTTGATGGAGAGGAATCTTTCCCTGAGGCTTTCTTTGATTTCACTGTAATTTTCCCTTATTTTTTTAAGCTTTTCAAAGGATGAGTAGCCGTAGACAGCCTCGGCAATCTGCCCCTTCCTTCCCAGATAGGCTTTCAGCCTGAGGCTGGCAAATTCATCCCCTTCGGAAAGTATATCCTGCTCTGTTCTTATGAAAATCTTGTCTATGATATCCTTTATCCTGTCCATATCATCAAAATCGTTTCCGGAAAGAATGTCTGATATGAGCTCAAGGGCCTGCTCAATATAGGACGCAGTGGTGCTGAATTTGAGCCAGAAATAGGGCTTAAGGCAGTCAGGGTTTCCCGTTTCGCTTATAATGTCAAAATAAGTAGATACATTTCCGGTATATTCTGCTTTCAGTATTGAAAGTTCCTCATGGCTTTTCTTTTTTGTGCCCAGATCGGTAAGAGCCTTACCGAAGAGGCTTAAAATATTAAGCTCATCGGGTGTGAGGCTGTCGGTTCTGAATCCCAGCTCCACGTAGATTATACCGTTCGTAAATATGTCGCTGATTATGAGGGGAATATTTCCTATGGTGCTTTCCTGCACTTCATGGAATTTAATGTCTTTTTCTATATCATCCACTGTAAGTTTGGGTATGATGCTGAGCTCTTTATCCGTGACATTCGTTGAGGACTCAGCAATGAGCTCCTCTGCTTCCTTGATGAGGTTTTGCATCTCCTTTTCTGAGAGGCTTTTCTTTGCCTTCTCAAGGCGCAGTTCCAGCTCCCGGTTTATCCTTTCTGCTTTCTCAGGGTCTGGAACAAGGGTCAAAACCGCTGTCCTGGGGTTATTAATCAGGTATTTTTCCACATACTGCTCCAGAAGGTTTTCTTCAAGGACCTTAGCCTTAAGCCCTTCCAGAAAAGGTGCCAGCTTAAGGAAGTCAAAGGGCCTGTCAAGATTGTGTATTATGGGCGCCAGGAGGTAGAAACCGTACTCAAGGCCCCTCAGGGAGGTGGAGTTCTTCTTTCTCAGCTCAAACTCAAAACGGTTGATCTCTGACTGCTTGAAAGCCCGGTCAAAGCCCTTTTTGACAATACCCTCAAGGGTATCTCTGTATATATCAAGAAAGGTGTCCCTGTGTTCCTTTTCGCTTCCGCTGATGGTGGTAATAAATGCTGTATTATAAAAGGATGTGCTGTGATAACCCCCGAAATCATTGCAGATTCCTGATTTCAATATCGCTTCCTTTAAAGGAGATGCATTGGAATCATGAAGCAGGCTGGAAAGAAGGGAAAATGCGATGTTTTTCTCTATATCGCTTATATTGCCTACAACACTCCCCATCTTTATAAAGGTCTTCTCTCTGGTGGATGTGTTTTCATCTACGCTGTAACTGTCTTCAAAAAATACAGGTTTTTCTATCAGGTTTCCCAGCTTTATTTCAATACCGTTGCTGTTATATTCAAAATCCGAAAGGAAACTGTCAATAAAACCAAGCTCCCTGTCCAGATCGGCATTTCCGTAAACATATATTATGCTGTTGGAAGGGTGATAATATTTCCTGTGATAATCAACAAACTGTTCATAGGTAAGGTCCGGTATCTCTAATGGATCGCCCCCTGTATTGTAGGAATAGCTTGAGCCGGGCATCAGGGAACGTATCATGCTTATTGAGAGTATCTCATAGGGGTCAGAGAAAGCCCCTTTCATTTCATTATAGACTATGCCGTTAAGCTTCAAAGGGTCCCGGCTATCCTTAATATCATAATACCATCCCTCCCTCATGAATGTGTTTTTCGTAAGAAGGGGATTTAAAACAGAATCCAGGTAAATATCCATTATATTAAAGTATTCCTTCTCATTTCTTGTAGAAAATGGATACATGGTGGAATCCAGCGCTGTAAAGGCATTTAAAAAGGTATTCAGGCCCCCTTTGGCAACCTCGGAGAATACATCCTTAAGGGGGTATTTCCTGGATCCTGAAAGCACCGAGTGCTCCAGTATATGGGGGACTCCTGTGGAGTCACTGCATATGGTCCTGAAGCTGATGGCGAAGGTCTTGTTGCTGTCCCGGTTCTTTATGGCAATAAGCTTTGCCTTTGTCTTTTCATGGGTAAAAATACATGCCTCACTGTCTATTTCCTTTATAAATTCCCTGTGGTTGAGCAGAAACCCGTGCTTTGCCCTGTTTTTCTCATCTATCACTGTGTATCTCCTTGCTACATTACTATGAAAGCATATGATATAAAAAAAAATATATAAATCAAGTAAAGTATTTTCTAAAAAATCTTGATTTTGATATCAGCTGTTATAAAATTTTATAAAAATACAGGGAGAAGTGTAATGCTTGAAAGGATATTTCACCTCAAAGAAAGCAATACCTCTATCTTAACCGAGTTCGATGCCGGACTGGCGACATTTATGACCATGTCCTACATCATCTTTGTTAATCCCATGATTTTGTCAACAACAGGCATGGACAAGGCCTCCGTCATGGTGGCTACCTGCCTTTCCGCCGCTGTAGCTACCATAATCATGGGTATTTATGCCAATTACCCCATAGCCCTTGCCCCGGGCATGGGAATAAATGCCTATTTTGCCTTTATGGCCGTGCCTTTTGTCCAGAAAAGGCTTATTGAACTGGGTATATCTGACATGCATAATGCCTGGCATATCGGGCTTACCGCAGTTCTGATCTCCGGTGTAATCTTCCTGATATTTACCCTCTTTAATATACGGGAAATGCTCATGTATTCCATCCCGGACTCCATAAAGTACGGTATAGCCAGCGGAATAGGGATAATGATTGCATTCCTGGGATTTATCGATGCCGGCCTTATAAAGTCTGACCCTGCCACCATGGTCACCATTGGCGACATTACAGGGTTCAAGGCCATAGCATCCATGCTGGGTCTTTTCCTGATAGCAATACTCCTTACCAAAAAAATAAAGGGAGCTATCCTGATAAGCATATTCTTTGTTTCTTTTCTCGGCATAGTCTTTGACCAGGCTGAGATTCCTGAAAAGCTCATTGCAATGCCTGATATATCCCCTACCTTCTTCAAATTTGATTTTGCAGGCCTCTACAAGGTAGGCATAATAGATGTTGTATTCGTATTCCTGTTTATGGACCTTCTTGACACCCTGGGCAGTGTAATAGGCATAGGAGAGCAGGGCGGCTTTATCAAGAATAATAAATTCCCCAGGGTGAACCGGGTTATGACAGCAGATGCTGCCGGAACAGTCATCGGAGCATTTACAGGCACTTCCACGGTTACAACCTATATAGAGTCATCAGCCGGAGTTGCTGAAGGAGGAAAGACCGGTCTGGTCTCCATTTTTGTTGCTATATTTTTCCTGGTGGCCATATTCTTCTCACCGGTGATATCCATTCTCCCCGACTATGCAGCAGCCCCTGCCCTCATTGTAGTAGGCAGTTTCATGATATCCACCCTGCGCAAAATTAAATGGGAAGATCCCACAGAGTCCATCCCCGCCTTCCTGGTCATGATAGGCATACCCCTTACCTTCAGCATTGCCAACGGTATTGCAATGGGCTTTATCTCCTTCTGCCTTATAAAGCTCTTTACAGGCAAAATAAAGGATATAAAACCCCTAACCGCCATCCTGACCATACTGCTTCTAATAAAATTTATATTTATTGGTTAAAGGGGTGCATTTGGGAAGATAAGTCTCTGCTTGGGTAATCAGAAGGCACAGCCTTATATTCCTGATACTTATCTGAATAGCTTCAGCCATTGGCTGAATTCTTTTTGATGATTAATTATCTTCTTATCAAACCAATCATCAATTTCATTATCCCAATACCCGCCTTTATCAAACCGCCTGTTAAATTCATTTTCGGTCATGTTTTCTAATATTGCAACCATGAAATATCGAACACCTGGATTATCATTAGGGTTTGTGTCTAATAGCTTCTTAAAAAGAGAATAAGCCTCAATAGTCTTTTTGTTTTTCCAGTACAAGATACCCATATTAAAAAAAGTTCGTATGATATGCCGGTTTTCAAGCCAGCCCCATTCAAGTTTTTTAGGCCACTTCCCGGACTTTTTTGTAACTAGCTCAAGCGCTTTTTCATATGCATCACCAATTATTTTCTCTGATTCAGCTTTCTTGCCGGTATCCTCATATAAATCAGCCAATAATAAATAAGGATCTAAATAGTATGGATCCTTGTTAATCAAATTTTTTAACTTTGTAACTACTTCTGGAATATTATCTTCAGTGATTGAATCCTGAATATCATAATACTCCATGCTTGTTCTTCGGTCCTTATCTATGAAGTCTTTCATTTTTCCCTCCTATATATTTGAGTTATAATTGCTTATTTTCTGTAACGTTCCAGGAATATGAGAAGTTGCCGTCGGGAGCTTGCGACCAAAGGCAATTTGGGTGGAGCCGAAGGCGGAACCTCATATTCCTTGTTATCGGCTGTACCGCGCCCTCTTGGTTCCAGTTTCTTAAAATCTCCGCGCCCCACCGCCGAAGCACAGGACGTGCGGAGGTGGTTCTTCTATTCAACAAGCTGACTGACATTACTAACAACCCTGTACTCTAAATCATCAAACTCATTAAAATGAGCTTCTCCGCATTTGATTTTCATCTTCTCTTCTTCACGGAGTTTTGATAAATCAACCTGTAATGTTCCTGTATCCTTTGTTTCTGCTACAAAATATATTTTCTTGTCATCTTCAAAAACCAAAGCCCAATCCGGATTATAATTACCTATTGGTGTCGGAATTTTAAACCAGTTGGGGAGTTTAAAATAAAACTTTATCTGGTCACTGTTTTCACAGTCTTGAGCGAATTTGCTTTCCACACCTGAATCTAAAGGAACAAACTCTTCATAAATTGTTTTTGAAGGATCTGTGACCTTGAATGAAAAATCATTGAGATAAACTTCCAGTTCCTGTGCTTCAAACAAAGCCATTTCATATTCTGAACCGCCGATTTTCTGGTATTTGATACCGTCAATCATCAAATCGTACAATATTCGCCTGATGGCTTGGGTTGATAGGTCTAAAAAGAGTTGCGGATTGACTAAAATATCTTTAATCCTGTCAGATTTACTTAAAATCCCTTCGATAGTGGATCGGGTTAATTCTGTTTTGCTTTGGATATAACCCAACACATCGGGTATTTTCCAGGAATAACCGCCATAATTTTCCACTTTGCTTCCAGCATACATTGTCCCAACACCTTCATCGGTCATATCTATTTGTACTTTGGTAGAACGAATAGAAGGGGCTTGTATTACGGGTAAATCTCTTATGGCTTTTGCTGCTAAAGTAATTAACACATCTGTTTTATAGTCAACTCTGTAAGTTGTTTTCTTTTTAAGTTGTCCCCATATCTCAAGAAATTTAGGGTCGACTTCAAAACCTTTACGGTATTTAATTGCGGTTCGCGCTCTTTTATTTTTGATTCTGCCTTTAAACTCTACTCCGCAATCATCCTCAATTTCTTGTTGCAGAGCTTTGGCAAAGTCGTCATAAGATTCATTGGCAATGACGGTCAAACGATTTATATTTTGGTCATAAATCCGTGAGCCGGTCTGATCAACGGCTAAACGCAATCCTCTACCGATTTCCTGTCGTTTCTTTATTTCGGATTTGGTCTCATTCAAAGTGCATATTTGAAATACATTGGGATTGTCCCAACCTTCGCGCAAAGCAGAATGAGAAAAAATGAAACGAAGTGAATTATCAAGTCCCAATAGTTTCTCTTTGTCCTTCATTATCAGACTGTAAGTGTCATCATCAGCAATGGTTTTACCGGAAGTGTCTTTGAAGTTTCCCTTTTTGTCTTGCGAGAAATATCCGTTGTGAGTCAAGTCAACTGTAAACTTGTCTAGTTCTTTGAAAGCTGGCTTTGTAATGTAATCATTGTATATTTCTTCAAACCATGTAGCATACTTGCCCTTGACCGGATTTCCAGCTGTATCATAGGAACGGTAATTGGCAACTTTATCAATAAAGAACAGGGATAGAACCTTTATACCAAGTTTGTTCAGTCGTTTTTCTTTCTTCAAGTGTTCTTCTACGGTTTTTTTGATCTGGAACTTCATAACTTCATCAGTCAGTCCGCCTTGACTGTCACCTTTATAAAGCAAGTTTCCATTGGATAGGGAGATACACTGATTTACAGCATCAATCTCTTCAATTATGTAACCATCTGCATAAATTTCTCTTTCATTGGATAGTTTATATAGATCATCACCTACTTTGACGGT
>CAYSKJ010000044.1:0-19806 GCA_964431655.1 uncultured bacterium
GCAGGCTCAAGAGGGTTGCGCGTAACAGCAATAAGAACGATGCCTCCCACACCGAAGAGAAAGGAGATATATCTGCGGAGAGTGAGCCTGTCGTCCTCCATGGCAAAATGAGCGACTATGGCGCTTATAACGGGAGACGAACCGATAATTATGGCGGAAATGGAGGCCGGGACAATATTTATCCCCAGGTAGAAAAGAGCGTACAGTATGAAGGTTTGAAAAAGGGATATGAGCAGAATGGATTTGAGATTCTCTTTCAGTGCCCCGGCCCTGAGGCCCTTTATTGCAAAGGGCATAAGGATCATGCCGGAAATCATGAACCTGATGCCTGCAAATCCCAGGGGTTTAAAGTATTCAAGGCCTATCTTGACCCCTGCAAAGGCTGTGGACCACAGAAGACATGCAAAGACAGCAAGCCCTGCGGCTATTATTCGATTCTTTGAAACATTTTCCATCATTTACCGCGTATTAAGAATTTCTGCAGGTCCAGCTTAAATATATTTGCAGTTTAGTCAATATAACTTAATATTTTTACATTGATATCAATATGAATGATTCAGAGAAAAATTTACTGCTCCGGCACCATTTTGGGAGGAATACCTTTTCCATAACAGCGGTGGAATTCTTCTGGGGCCTGGCTATGCCCCTCATATTTGAATCCACATATATTCAGATATTTTTAAGGGAGCTTGGAGCAACGAATTTTCAGATAGGGCTTATGCCCGTGCTTCTAAGCCTGGGTATCCCGCTGATATCCCTGCTGTCGGCTTATCTTACAACCCATCTGGTCAGGAAAAAGACAGCTGTCTTTTTAACAAATCTATTTGCATCTGTCCCTATAATACTGCTGGGGTTAATGTTCAGGACGGACCTGGAGAACAGCAGGGTGATACTGTTTTTTTACTTATTTTATGCTGCTTTCTCCTTTACCCTGGGTCTTTTGCTTCCCGTCTGGCAGAATTTTCTGGTGAAAATCTTTCTCGAGAAGGATACACTGCGAGCCCTTTCCGTAATGCATATAAGCCAGAGCATAACAAGGATAATCGGAAGCCTTGCCCTGCTCAAGATTGTCGAGAGATACGGCATTTCCAGGACAGGGGCGGGCAATCTTTTTATTATTGCAGGCATTCTGATGTTTGCAGGTTCCCTTTTCTTTACCCTGGCAAGAGAGATACCTGAAAGAACTATATACAGCAGAAGGTTTACACCCCTGGTATTTATGAAAACGCTGAAAAGCATAATCCATAACAGGAAATTCATTTTCTTCCTTCTGAGTGATATATGCTACTTTGCAGTGATGAACGTGATTTCCTTTTATGCAGTTTATGCAACAGAGTACTGCGGTATAAAGCCTGCCTATGTTTCAGGATTATTTATTACGCTGAATGTAACAGGCAGTATTATATTCCAGGCTGTATTCGGGTATTTCAATCTTCTCGGGCTTAAAAACAAGCTTTATCTGGAAAAGTATCTCAGCCTGGCGGGCATTACTGTCCTTCTATTTTTACCCTCACTGGCAGGCTTCCTTTCAGCGAGCTTTTTGCTCGGTGCAGGCAGGTCCATCAGGGTCCTTGCCTATGCACCGATAATCAAGAAGCTTTCAGGTCAGCAGGATGCAACGCCCTACTTTGCCGCCGCACCGATAATAATACTCCCCCTCTCCGTGGGCCTGCCCCTTTTTAATGGAAAATTCCTCGACAAGTTTGCATACCTGGGAGCTTTCAGCTTCAGGATAATGTTTGGCCTGATGGCTGTCCTTGTCGCAGTTTCAATCTTCTTCCTGAATAAAACGGATTTCAATGCCGGAGGGGATAAGAGAAAATAATATTGTAAAAACCCAGAATTTTTGTAATATTTTTTACACATTATATGAAAAGGTACTGCCATGAAAGTTAAAGAATTTTTCCAGTCCATGATCTATTTCACATCCGGCTGTACAGAACCGGCAGCTATAGGCTTGAATGCCGCCAGGGCAAGGGCATCAGGTCAAACCGGCCAGATTAAGCAGATCATACTGCAGATGGACTACCTGACCTATAAGAATGCCTTTAATGCAGGCATACCGAATGCTCCTCTATACAAGGGGGCTATGTGGGCTTTTCTTCTCGGGTACGCAGTGGGCGACCCTTCCCTGGGACTGGAGATTTTCAGCCGATTAAACGATGAATCCATCAGGCAGGCTGAAGAAATGGAAAGAACTGTACCCTTTCACATAAGGTTTGTGGAAAGGGGCTCCCTTTACCTGAAAAGCATGCTGGCTGCAAAAGAGAAGATAATATGCACGACCACGAGGGAATGCCACAGTGCTGTCACGCAGGAAATATTAAGCCTTTCAGGCTTTGCAGTAAAAGACCTGGACCATATAATACTTGAGCTGGACAAAAGGGAGCACAGGGCTTATTCCGAAGAGCTGAGGAAAGCTGAAGTATTTGATGACAGCTATTACGAACCCTCCGGCTGGGTGGCCCTTGTGGATGAGATATATTCTGACGGGGAAATAAGGTCCCGTATCCAGGAGGGGATCAATGCCAATATCAGCGCCCAGAATGCGGGCAGAAGGGAATGGGACACTACCCTGTCCGATTACGGCACTGGTTCAGCCATATTTGCAAGGATGTCAGGAAAGCCCATAAAGGTAATGGCCTGCGCCAATTCCGGCAATAAGGGGCTGACTTCCGTTGTCCCCACAGTAAACTACTGCCGGAAGAAAAAAAAATCCAAAGAGGAAACATTGAAAGCAGTAATCATGGCCTGCTTTGTGAATTCCATCATCACTTTGAAGTTCGGTTTTATCTCCTCTGTCTGTGGTGTGGTTTACGGTGCGGGCGCAGGTTTTCTTTCAGCAATAATGATGCTTGATGGTCAGCTTGACAGCTTTGACAAGGTTTTTATAAACTATATATCCAGTTTCGGAGGCATCTTCTGCGACGGAGCCAAAGTATCCTGTGCCGTTAAGGGAAATACCGCAGTCCAGGCAGCCATTACAGCAAAAAAGATGTATGAAAAGGGCCTTATAGTTGACTATCACGACGGCTATCTCGGCAGGACATTTCTTGAGACCCTGGATAACCTGATGAAGTATAATGAGGCCATGAGGGAGATGGATAAAATTACGGTCTCCATCCTTGAAAACAAAAAATAAAAGCCGGAGAGGCGGAAAATGAGATTTGGTTTTGCCACTGTGAGGGTTAATGACCTGGAGGAATCAGAAAGATTCTATGCAGAGATAATCGGCCTGGAAAAGGAGCTTGGCTTTTCCTACAGGGAAGGACTCAGCATAACATTCATGAAGGACCCCGGGGGCTCCCTGGTGGAACTGCTGAAAATGGAAGGCACTGCAGAAGCTGCTGATTCTAATAATAAGGTATCACTGGGTTTCCTGGTGGAGGATCTTGACAGGAAGATTAAAGAACTCAAGGCTCTGGATATTGAAATAAGAGGCCCTGTATATGTTCCGGGGGGGATCAGGTTTATCTATATAAAGGACCCCAACGGCGTGGATATTGAACTTGTAGAGAACTTCCATATTGATAGGCTGAAACAGTGTTCATGAGCTGTCATAACTGAGGCTTAGACCTTATCAGACCAGCATCTCCTGATAGTCCTCCATTACCTTTTTCCAGCTGTAGTTCTGCCTTATGTAGTTATAACCGTTCATTCCCATCTGTTTAAGGATGTTCCTGTTTTTCAGCATGTATCTCGTGCAGTAGATGAAATCCTTGTAAGAGTCAAAATAGAGGCCTCCCCCGGACCTGATTACCTGGCCTTTCAGCACATTGCATTTCTCATTTACAAGCACAGCCTTTTTCATGGCCCAGGCTTCCAGGGTTACAATGCACAGGCTTTCATAAAGAGATGGCATTACAAGGAATTCACAGGCCGAAAGGGCATTGAATTTCTGGTCTTCCGGTATGAACCCTATATTGACAATATCCCTGTGTTCGGGGACTTTATCAAATAAATGCCCGCAAAGCACCAGCTTTATTTCATCAAAGATAACTTTTTTGTATTTTATAAAGTATTCGTAAAGAATTCCTGATCCCTTATTATTGTCTATCCTTCCCAGGTAAAGGATATAGGGATGATTCATGCCGTATCTCTGCCTGAAGGAATCGGGGTCCGGATTATCTTCAACTGGTATGCCCAGAGCGCTGATTCTGTTCTTAACACAGTGATTGCCTGTAACGGAGTTTACCAGCTCCTTTTCCTCTTTTGAGATATAAATTATCCCCCGGGGAAGGCTGAAAAACTCACGGTATATCTCAAGATTGATGAGTTTATCCCTCTCGGCTGTCGGCACCAGGACTGATTTCTCCGGAACCTCCCGCAGGCCGAAATAGGAATTGTAATATCTGTAGGCAAAGAATATGAACCGGTCATATTTGTCCCTGTTTTCTCTTATATATCTGATGAGCTGAGGGGAAAAGGGCCCGCATTCCCTGACCCATTCCTCTTCCTCGTTTCTGGAATGCCTGCCTTCAAATACCTTTGTGGAAATCTCATTAAAGGTTTTCTGGTTCCTTTCCCTTTCAACAGGGAACCTCAATACTGCAAGGCCGTCAAAGATGTCCTGCCCTGGCTTAAAATGGTTTTTCCAGGAGATATAATCCCTGGCGCAGGTGGTGAGTACGGTTATGTCATGCCCGGAGCATTTCAGCTGAAGGGCTGTCTGATGGCAGAGCCTTTCAGAACCCCCTGTGATATACTGCCCGAAGCGGTGGATGACAAGGGCAATCTTCATTTTTCTTCCAGCTTGTCTTCAACCTCTTCCAGGTAGTCTTCAAGGATCTTCTGCCTGTCCCTGATAAAGGTAAGGTCTCTTTCTATGGAGTCGAGCTTGGATATCATGAAATTCTCAAGGTTTTTAAGGTCGAAAAAGGTTTTATAGGAGGAGGCCATAATATTCATGAAATAATAGTTTATGAGCTTCTGCCGGTAGAATATGGGGTCAGTGTAAAGTTTTATGACGGGTCTCAATATCTTCTTTACCAGTGGTATGATAAAGCCCTTTATGCCCGAACGGTGGGATTTTATGGGATAGTCTTCGTCTATGTTCCACATGTTTTTATCCGTATACAAATCCTGAAGCTCATCAAGGTTCCTTGAGGGTTTCAGCAGATAATCCTTTATTTCTTCAAGGCTTTTGAGGCTTATGTTCCCGGATGCATCCACATCGGAGGCAAGGGAGAGAAATATGGGCTCAAAATCCAGTTCCTTTATCCTTTGTATCTCTTCTTCATAGAGCAGGCCCATTTCCTTTTTTTCCTGGATGTCATCCCTGATGTCTTTAATTATCTTTTCAATATCCAGGGGTTCGTTTTCCCTTTTTTTTATGAAATCTTCCATAATTTCGCACCTCAGTGCTGTTTTTTATACCTTTCCATATCAGCAGGAACCTCCGCTTTATCCAGCCAGAAGGTAGACCTGCCTTTATGCTTCCTTATGGGGGATTTGCCGAAAAGCTTCATTATCAGCCCTATGGGGGTGATTGCTATGAAAAAAACTATGAACAGCAGAAGCTTTGTATTGAAAATACCAAGGGCCTTGGCCAGGCAAAGCCAGAGAAAATAGAGCGGTATAAGCAGTTTCCAGCTGATAAAGGGAAGTATTATAAAGATAAGGGCCAGGGAGCCTGCTATATGGTAGCTCTTCTGAAAATAGAACAGCCCAAGCGCTATTACAAGCAGTACTGCTCCCACTACAGGGAAAAACAGCCGTATTTCCTTTTTATTGAGTTTATCCTTTATCTTAAACATATCAATCCAGTTCAAACTCCTGTTTCCAGTCTATCCTGTCATGGAACTCTGGCTGGTTTCTCTTGTCCAGAAGAAGGTTCTCCAGCACCAGATAGTCCATGTCCGTCCTCATGAAGCATTTATATGCGTCTTCAGGACTGCATACTATTGGCTCGCCCCGGACATTGAAGGATGTGTTTACAATGACGGGACATCCGCTTATCCTGTTATATTCGGTCAGGAGGGCATGATAAACCGGATTCTGCTCACGGTTTATGGTCTGGAGCCTGGCGGAGTAGTCAACATGGGTGACTGCCGGTATATCAGACCGGTTTATATTGAGAAGATCAATCCCGAAGAGGGATTGCTTGTCCCGGGGGACCGGCTTCCTCTTATCATCCCTGACATAGGCGGTAAAAAGCATATAGGGGCTGGGCGCGTCATGGTCAAAGTACTCCCCGGTCTCTTCTTCCAGAACTGAAGGGGCGAAGGGCCGGAACGACTCCCGGAACTTTATCTTCAGGTTCATCTTTGTCTGCATGTCTTTAAGCCTTGCATCGCCGATTATGCTCCTGTGCCCCAGGGCACGGGGCCCGAATTCCATCCTGCCCTGGAACCAGCCTATGACATTGCCTTCATTGAGCAGGCCGGCGGCAGTCTTTATGATATCCTCACTGGAAAGCCTTCTATATGGCAGTTTATTCTTTTTAAGGAATTCCTCTATTTCGCTGTCTGCATAGCGGGGTCCGAGGAAAGAACCCTTCTGATGGTCAGGGGATTTTATCTCCCTTGGTTTGTCCAGAAGCTGGTACCACACAAAGAGGGCTGAGCCCAGGGCTCCTCCGGCATCCCCGGCAGCTGGCTGAACCCACATGTTTTCAAATAAGCCCTCCCGGTGAAGCCTTCCATTGGCAACACAGTTGAGTGCAACACCTCCGGCAAGGACTATATTATTCTTTTTTGTTATTTCCTTTGCATGCTTTGCCATTCTTAAAATTATGTCTTCAGTCACCACCTGTATGGACTTTGCTATGTCCATGTGAAACTGGGTAAGCTTTGATTCGCCGGTCCTGGGAGGCTGGCCGAAAAGCCTGTGAAAACGTCCGCTGGTCATGGTAAGGCCGTAGCAGTAGCAGAAATAGTCCAGGTTAAGCTCAAAACTTCCGTCCTCTTTAAGGTCCAGAAGCCTGTCATATATAAGGTCCACATATTTTGGCTGGCCGTAGGGGGCAAGCCCCATGAGCTTGTATTCGCCGCTGTTTACCTTGAAACCGCAGTAATAGGTGAAAGCAGAATAAAGAAGGCCCAGGGAATGAGGAAAATGAAGCTCCTTGAGTATTTTAATTTTGTTTTTTTCGCCTGTTCCTATGGATGCCGTCGCCCATTCACCCACACCGTCCATGGTGAGAATGGCAGCCTCTTCAAAGGGTGAGGGGAAAAATGCGGAAGCAGCGTGGGATTCATGGTGTTCGGCATAGAGTATATCCTTTTTGAAATTGAGCTCATTGTGTATCTTTTCAGCTATCCATAATTTGTCTTTGATCCAGAGGGGGATTGCCTTCATAAAGGATAAAAGCCCCCTGGGGGCAAAAGAAAGGTAAGTCTCCAGTATCCTTTCAAACTTAATAAAGGGCTTGTCATAGAATATCACATGATCCAGATCATCAATACCAAGCCTGGAACTTTCAAGGCAGTACTTTACAGCATTGACGGGAAAGTTAAAGTCATGCTTTATCCTTGTGAACCTTTCCTCCTGGGCTGCGGAAACTATCTCGCCGTCCCTTACCAGTGCTGCGGCGCTGTCATGGTAAAAAGCCGATATGCCTAATATGCTTGTCATAAAAAAATATCCTGTCAGTTTTGAGTAATAAATACTAATGTATTGATAAATTTGGTCAATAAAAATAGCAGTCTGCTTGAATACAGAAGGCAGGGCAGGCGTATTGCCAGCCCTGCAGGTTTTTATCAGGATTTTAGTACGTGTATTGGGAAGCCTTCCGCAAGATGGGCTGTTTCCATTATGGCCTCGCCTATGGTTGGATGGGCATGTATGGTCCGGGAAAGGTCTGAGATACCCAGCCCTGCATTTATGGCCAGGGTGGGCTCGAAAACCAGCTCCGGGGCCAGAGCGCCTATCATGTGGAATCCCAGCAGTTTTTTGTCATCATAAAGCATTTTGATGAACCCGTCAGTATCGCCTGTTATCTGAGCCTTGGCGATAGCCTTGAGGGGGAATACCGCCT
This sequence comes from uncultured bacterium, assembly GCA_964431655.1. GTDB lineage: Bacteria > CAYMEV01 > CAYMEV01 > CAYMEV01 > CAYMEV01 > CAYMEV01. Next base: position 7,979 of record CAYSKJ010000044.1, read on the forward strand.
TTTGAAAGGCTGTTCCGCGGGAGGAAAGCTCTTTTTCAGTAAGGCCTGCCCGGCTTATTTCAGGCATGCTGTAGATGAAACTGGGTACAGCATCGTAATTTATCCTGCTTTCTTTGCCCATAATATGGTCCACTGCCCGCAGTCCTTCTGCTGTGGCTACATGGGCGAGCTGGGGGGTGTTTATTATGTCGCCGGCGGCATATATGTTTTTGACGGCGGTCTGGCCGAATTCATTAACCGGGATTGTACCCCGGTCAGTGCTTATATTTACGGAATCAAGGCCGAGATTTTCCGTATTGGGGCGCCTTCCCGCGCTTATAAGGACCTTGTCTGCGCTTATCTCTATATCTCCCCCGGATATACGGGCAAGGACTTTCAGCCTGTCTCCTTCACGGCTTATCTCCTGGACCATGGCTGATGTATAGGCTTTAATCCTTTTCCTGGAGAATATGCCTGCGAGATATGCCGATATTTCCCTATCCTCAAGGGGAGCCAGGCTGTCCAGCATCTCAACAATGGTGACCTTTGAACCGAGGATATTGAATATGGATGCGAATTCAAGACCTATGGCCCCTGCTCCTATAATGCACAGCTCCCGGGGTATTGCGGTGAGTTCGAGAATTTCATTGCTGGTTATTATGCCGGGGTCTCCGGTGTTAAGAGACCCGGGAACAGCCGGCCTGGAGCCGGTTGCTATGAGAAAGTGCTTTGACCGCAGCGTCTGGCCGCCGCTGACATTTACTGTGCCTGCATCAGCGAAACTGGCGTGGCCCTGGTATATGTCCACGCTGTTTTTTTTCAGAAGGTATTCCACACCTTTGACAATATTCTTTACAAGCCTGTCTTTTCTTTCCTTAATGGCCTCAAGGGAGAAATTGACCTCCTCAATCTTTCCCAGTCCGTATTTATGCGCGCTTTTTATCCTGGATATCAGGTGGCAGGATTCAAAATAGGCCTTGGTGGGTATACAGCCCCAGTTAAGGCAGGTGCCTCCGAAAACATGTTCCTTTTCAACTATTGCTGTCTTGAGGCCGTACTGGGAAGCCTTTATGGCTGAGGGGTATCCGGCCGGCCCTCCGCCTATTACAATCAGGTCATACATCTTATCGCTCCTTGCATTTACTGGACAGCTATTATTATCTTTTCCATCTTAAAGCGCTTTTTATTTAATAACGATATCTCAAATACAGAGCCGTCAGGTGCAAGGTTAATATTATAATCCTTGCCCTGCTCGAACAGGTCAGGGAGGATATGTATCCTTTGAATCTTCTTTATTCCCAGTTCAGAGGCTTCGATGATTATCCTGTCTGCCATGTCAAGGTCCAGGGTCTGGTATTTATCTATTATGTCAATGTTTTTAAGGGAGGGCTTGCCGAAGATGGATACGCCGATTATCCCCTTTTCCTTGAGTCCTGAGACCGAGCCTGGATAGTAGTAAAGAGAGCTGAGCATGATATCCTTTTCCTGGCTGACCAGGGTTATCTGATCCAGGGTCTGGAGTATCTGTTCCCTTTCTGTCTCCAGGGATTCAATCTGGGAGGTGAGCATGCTTTTTCTGATTTCTAGCTCATGATTCTCCATGCTGAGCTGTTTCTGCATCTCAATGGCTTCATTCCTTTCCTTGGTTAACTGATTGACAAATCTTTCTTTTATATAGTTGGGGGACTGGGTTGCTGTGCCCTGCAGGACCGATGAACCGTAGTCAGTGCCGTCATAAAAATGATAAACTGTAAATCCCGGGAGAAGATGATCGAAAAGGGCTACCCTCTCTACCAGCTTCTGGGCATCCGAAGGTGGAAGGCCCTGTCTTTCTATCAGAAACCTCATGGCAAGGTCATAGTGATTATCTCCCGGTTCAACGGTATCAGGCTGAGGAAGCCTTGAAAGAAGCTCGTCCCTTTCCTGCCGAAGGGAGGATAACTCCCTGTCCTTCTGCATGACCTGTTCAATGATTTCCTCATAGGATATCCCTTCCTCTTTCTGGAGCTTATCGCTAAGGAATGCTTCTGCTTCCGGGGTTAGGGCAAGCCGGGTTATCTCCTCCCGTGCTGTTTCCGGGTCATCCTTTGAATATTTGGTAACTACCCTTCTAAGGTCCTCTTCTTTACCGGCAAGCTCCTGATTCAGTGACTCTATCTGCTGAACAAGCCTTTGCTGTTCGCTTATCTCCTCACTCTCCTCTTTCTTCTGGCATGAAAGGGTAAACAAAAGAAAGGCGAGCATCATGAGAATAAGGGTAATTCTTGCATTGATTTTCATATTTAATCTCCTTGTAATTTAGTATCTTCCAACCAGAAATGGTTTTTAATTTCTGATGTAAAAAATTTTGGGTAATTGGGAAACCGCAGAGGAATCTGGATCATCTGCTGAGACCGGTCCTCATCCAGGTTAAGAAGGCCTATGCTGATTCCTTCGTTCCGTTTAAGTACTGAGAACACCGCGTAATTCTCATGCTCCGGGTGGAAAGCCAGGCTGGCCGCCCTTTCAATAACAGCCAGTGTCTGGTTTGTTATGATATCCCTGATCTGGAAATTAACCTGGCTTTCGAATACCCTCTGCATTACCTGCCTTTTGGGTATTTCTGCCGGGTCTTCTCCGGGCCGGGCCAGGCTTTCGTGGGCAGGAACCACAATATAGCCTTTATTAACGGCATGGACAAAAACGGACATATTTTCTTCGGAAAGGAAGGTTTTATGCTCTCCGGTCTTTGTATTGTAGCTGTAGATCTCCCTCGTATGAGCTCTTCCTTCAGCTATGGTGAAATAAATCATATCTCCGCTGACATTGATCCCTTCATGCTTTTTATTGTCATGGTGGATTATGGTTTCGGTTTCTCCCTCCTCAAGATCGGTGAGCATGATGGATTTTACCTTGTCCAGGGCAGGATAGCCCTTTAGCCAGTAGAGGTATTTTCCATTTTCTGAAAAAGCTCCGGGAATATTGTTGTTTTCAGGATTATACTCCTTATGCAGGATCTTTTTTGCTGAAAGGTCCGCAACAACCAGAGCCCATCTCTTGTTGCCGGAATCAGTAAAGGCAATAAGCGGACTATCCTGTGATGATATCAGGTTCTCACAGTTTCCTGAACCTTCAATCATGTAATACTGGGAGTCAGCAGTATCAATAAAGCCAATGGCGGAGGATTTTCTGCCTTTCCTGACAATCTCCATTACAATATACCTGGAATTATCTGCAGTGAATACTCTGGATTCATTCAAGTCTTTTGTATTTGTTATATTATAGAGGGCTCCATTGCTGTAAAGGCAATATAGATCACGGCTCTGCCCCGGATCTACCCCTGTGAACACAATGGGTGACGGCATGGGGAATTCCACCTCAGGCATGTTTGAACGGCTAAAGGAGGCTTTTACCCTGTAAAAGTTCAGGCCCTCCTCGCTTTTTATGAACTCGGTTTTTGCCGAGGCCTGCTCAAAAATAAGAAAATATGTTATTATAGCACCTGCCGTCATTATCATGAAAACAAGAGCCAGTACAATGGATCTTTTCATCAGCAATCCCTTCTATTTTGCAGATTTTTATCTATATTAACCATTAAGACTTTGCTTTCAAGAAAATATTAAATTTTTAATACAGACAATACAGCTTTAATTATTGCCAGGGATTTTTAATTTTTTTGACAAAATCAGCAAATCAAATTTAATATGTTCAACCTGATAATAATAATAAGAGAGAGTCATTAAATGGAAAAGATAATTGACAGTATTTTACTGGGTGAGAAGAAAGCTGAAGAGCTTATAGAAAAAAGCAGCAGAAAAGCCCTTGATATTGTACAGAGATCAAAGGATGAAGCCGGCAGAATACTTCAGGAAATCCGGGACAAAGCTGAAAAGAAGGGCGTCGAACTGATTGATATTTCTTCCAGGGAAGCACAGGAAGAGGCACAAAACCTGCTGAAGGAATTTGAAAAAACCTCGCGGGATATAGAGAAAAGAGCCCTTGCTAATTCAGGAAAGGCCCTTGAATTTATCTTCAGGAAAATTCAGTAAATGTCCATAGATAAAATCAAAAGAATACGGATTGCTGTTCACAGGAAGCAGAAGATTGCTCTTTTGAATGTTATCTACAACCTCGAGGCTGTACATATAGATGATTTTGAAGGCTTTGAGCAGCTGGACTCATCTGATGTCCTTGAGGACATTGAAAGGGATGACCGGAAAAAGTACAAAAACAAGATCCAGAGAGTCAATTCGGCCCTTGCATTCCTCTCGAGATACCAGAAGCCTGAAGGCCTTATACAGTCCTTTTTCCCCTCTAAGCTTTTCATAGATAAAGAGACTCTGGAGGAGATAAAGAACGGCTTTAATATGGATGCCTATATCCATGATATACTCAAGATAAACGAGGAGGAGAACAAGCTCAAAAGGGAGCAGTCCCGTCTTGAAACGCTTCTGCATGAGCTCAATCCTTATCTTTTTATCGGGGACAGGATAAAGGATATCAAAGATACCGGATCAGCAAGGGTGAAAATAGGCCTGGTGTCAAGACAGGATTTCGCCGGCTTTTCTGAAAAGGCAGGAAAAATATTGCCTGCAGTATTAAAATACAATGAGTATAACCCCAAGGATGTATTCATATTTCTGGTATATCACAGGAATGCCCAGAAGGAAGTTGATGAGCTTTTCAGCGGTATAACCTTTATTGAGCACTCCTTCTCAAAACAGCTTTGTGAGTCACCGCAAAAGGAGCACAGTGATATAAGCGAAAAACTCAAGGCAATTGAGAAAAGGCTAAGCAAGCTCTATGAGAACGGCGATAGGATGTCCAGGGATGCTGACAAGCTGAAGGTTTTCTATGATCTGCTGAACAGCAGTCTTGACATATATGTAGTCCAGGAATCAGCAAAGGGGACAAAATCCTCTGTTTTTCTTAACGGATGGATACGGGAAAGGGATATTCAGGATTTTGAAAAAGCCATTGCAGGATTTAAGGAGATTCATGTTGATTACAGGGAACCTGAAGAAAAGGATGAAGACATACCTGTTGCCCTCTCCACGCCACGTGTACTGAAGCCCTTTCAGATGGTCTTGAAGCTTTATGCCATGCCGAGGTTCTTTGAAGTGGATCCCACCTTCATACTTGCGCCCTTTTTTGCCCTGTTTTTTGCCCTTTGCCTGACTGACGCAGGCTACGGTCTCCTGCTGGTGCTTCTGTCCCTGCTTCTGTATAAAAGCAGGAAGGTGGAAAAGGGTTCGGAGCTATTGTTCAAACTCATGATTTTCAGCGGACTTTTAACAATAATAGCCGGCATACTTACCGGAGGTTTCATGGGCTACAGCCTTCAGGGAATACCGGTTTTAAACAGGCTGATACTCCTTGACCTGAACAGCGAAGCCGTGGATGCGGCAGAGCCTCCCTCCATAACCTTCCTTAAGATAGCCCTGCTACTTGGTATTATTCACGTAATTACAGGAATCAGCATAAGGGGTTATATGAAAATAAGGGACAGGCATGTTTTCAGTGCCGTGGTCGATGAGTTAAACCAGATACTGCTCATAGTTTTCGGAAGCATATATGTGGGGAATTTTCTTAGTTTCATCAACATTGAAGAAGGTTCTGCCATACTTACAGTATCAGGGTACGGTATGCTCATTACATCCCTGATTTTTATCCTGTTTATCGGCAGGGAGCTCAGGAAACCCTTGCCTGTTGTAGGGAAGGGCCTGTTTGAATATTACAGCTTTTTCTCCGGAACCTTCGGCGATGTCCTCTCCTATGCCCGTCTGATGGCACTGGGCATGGCTACAGGGGTTACTGCAAAGTCAGTGGGCATGATATCGGCTATGGTCTTTGATATAAAGATTATCGGCCCTGTGATAGCAATCCTGATTTTTGTTGTGGGTCATTTATTCATGATGATAATAAATGCCCTGGGAAGCTTTATACATACAGCAAGGCTTCAGTACCTTGAATTCTTTACCAAGTTCTATGAGGGCGGAGGCCGTGAATTCAAACCTTTTAAGCATGAAAAGAGATATATTGTCTTTGAAAAGGATCTTGCATAAAATAAGATTAACAATTTATAGGAGGTTTTCAAACTAATGTTAATAATTGCGCAAGCATTGGCTATGCTCGGAGTTGCTTTGGCAGTCGCACTTGCGGGAACCGGGTCTGCAATCGGTATTGGATATGTCGGCCAGGTTGCTTCAGGGATATTGAGGGAAGACCCGGGGAAATTCGGTAAAATGATGCTTCTGGTAGCTCTTCCGGGTACTCAGGGCATATACGGATTTGTTGTTGGTTTTCTTTTGATGAACAAGCTGAATCTAATAGGCGGAGGAGCCAATATAGAATGGAGCATGGGCCTCGGGCTTCAGGGCCTTGCTGCCGGATTGCCTATTGCACTGGCAGGGCTTTTTTCTGCAATTCACCAGGGAAAGGTATGCGCCTCGGGAAGCAGTCTTGTGGCAAAACAGCCCGATGCTATGGGTAAAGCTCTTATTCTTGGTGTTTTCGTTGAATTTTACGCGGTTCTGGGCCTGCTTGTATCCATATTCCTGATAAACGGCATGCAGGTATAATTAATATGGCTCTTGAGGATATTCTGAATCTCATAAAAGAAGAGGCCGAATCGGAAGGCAGTAAAATAGTATCGAAAGCCGAGGCCGAGGCTGAGGGCATAATCAGCTCCGCCAGGGAAGAGGCTGACAGGGAAGAAAAAAGGCTCATGGAGCACTTCAGGAACAGGGCCGAGAAGGAACAGGAAAGGATTCTTGACAATACAAAGCTTGAGATAAAGAAGATGATACTCAAAGAAAAACGCTCCCTTCTTGACAGGCTATATAAAGATGCAATAGATAAATTTAAAAGCCTCAGCAGGGAGGATTATATATCCCTTGTAAAAAAACTCCTTCTGGAGAACACTTCAAACAAAAAGGAAGAACTCATAGTCTCCAGGCAGGAAAAAATCATCACTCCAGCCTTTATTGATTCTTTTAATAAGGAAAACAAAGGCTATGATCTAAGTTTATCCAATGAGAAGGGTGATTTTGAGGGCGGTTTTCTGCTGAGGGCTGAAAAACAGCAGGTCGACTGTACCTTCCAGGCTCTTATCGCTCTGATAAGGGAGGAGCACGAGGTTGAGCTTTCAAGGATCTATTTCGGGGAGGAAAAATGATAAACCGGAATACCGAAAAGTATGACCCTAAATATCTTTTTTTATCCGGAGTGGTAAAAAGCAGGGAACTTGAGCTTATCAGCGCATCAAAACTCGAGAGGATGAGGCTCAGCAATTCGCTGTCCGACTTTCTGGGCATTCTGAGTGAGACAGTTTACAGCGATATTGTCCCCCTGGCAAAAACAAGCATTCTTTTTGAACAGCATCTTACCGAGAGGCTGTTTGCTTTTGAATCAGAACTTCTGGCTCTTGCCAGCGATGATAATCTAAAAAAGGTATTCATGGTGGATTATGATTTCCATAATATCAAGCTTCTTTTGATGAGTTATCTATCAGGCAGAACCATGCCTGACAACGGGACATCCCCGGGCTTTTTAAGCGCTGAAGCGCTTAAAAATTCAATAAATGAGGATGATTACAGCCTTCTTCCTGAGCTGATTAAGGAATCCATAACGGGGGCAAAGGAGCTTTTTGAAAAAGAAAAGAATATGCAGAAAGCCATACTTTATATCGATAAGAGCAAGTATGACATAAAGCTCATAATTGCCGACAGGCTTAAAAGCGGATTTTTGAAGGACCTGGCAAAGACCGAGATTGATCTGCTTAATATTGCCCTTTTATTCAGGGCGAAGATGCTGGGCCTGGACCATACAATGTTTAGCGAGCTTCTGCTTGATAAGGGGTATATTGAGACCAGGACATTCCTTGACCTCCTGGATTCAACAGCCGATGCTGTGGCTGAATCTTTCAAGGCTTCGGACTATTCTGACGGTATTCATGAGGCTGTGACGGAATACAAAGAAAAGAAAAGCATTTCTTCCTTTGAAAAGTATATAAGGGATACCATCTTAAGGAAAGCAAAGGAGTCATCCAATTATATATTCGGCTTTGAACCCCTGGTAGGGCTGATATACGCAAAGAGATACGAGATTTATAATCTTAAGGCTGTTTATATTGCAAAAGAATACCAGTTATCGGAACAGGAGCTGAGTACAAGGATAGGAGAAGCCTATGCAAGCTAAGATTGCAGCAATAGGAGATACGGTTTCAGTTATGCCTTTCAGGGCTTTCGGTGTTGATACCTACAGTTATAAGGCTGAAGAGATGAATGATGAAATTCTTGAATCAATAGTACAGAAAGGCTACAGGGTAATATACATAACCGAAAGACTTGCCCAGGAAGTAACTGAAAAAATAGACGAATATGACATAAACCCTGCGGTATCGATAACCCTGATCCCTGACAGCAAAGGATCCACCGGACTTTCAAGCAGGAAGCTGAGGGACATAATTATCAGGGCGATTGGCGCGGATACGCTTACAGAATAACAATGAGGTTGGAGACATGATTGAAGTTGGTGATATTATCAAGGTATCAGGGCCACTGGTTGTGGCAAAGAATATTAAAAAATCTAAGATGTATGATGTTGTGAGGGTTGGAAAGCAGAAGCTTCTGGGTGAAATCATAGAGCTAAGGGGCGATAAGGCATCCATACAGGTTTATGAAGAAACTGCAGGCCTGGGAGTGGGTGATCCCGTTGAAGCTACCGGGGAAGCTCTTAGTGTCGAGCTGGGACCCGGGCTTGTTATGTCCTTTTATGATGGTATTCAAAGGCCTATTGATGAGATAGCAAAACAGGTCGGAAGTTATATTACCAGGGGTATTTCCATTCCCGGGCTGTCCAGGGAAAAGGTCTGGAAGTTCAAGCCCACAGTCAGCAAGGGAGACAAGGTCGCAGGCGGTGAAATTATCGGAGAAGTCAAAGAGACAACTCTTGTTCTGCATAAAGTAATGGTTCCCCATGGTATAAGCGGAGAGATAAAGGACATAAAAGAGGGCGAATTTAAGGTTACCGATATAATTGCTGTGATCAGTACGGGTGAAAAGGATGAGGAGATTACCATGATCCAGAGATGGCCGGTGAGGTCACCGCGCCCCTACAGGGATAAACTGCCTCCCGATGAGCCCCTTATAACCGGCACAAGGGTAATTGATACATTCTTTCCTGTTGCCAAGGGAGGGACTGCATGCATACCCGGGCCCTTCGGCAGTGGGAAAACCGTGGTACAGCACCAGCTGGCCAAATGGTCTGATGCTGATATTATCGTATATATAGGCTGTGGAGAAAGAGGCAATGAGATGACTGATGTCCTCATGGAATTCCCGGAGCTGAAAGACCCGAAAAGCCAGAGGCCTCTCATGGAAAGAACAGTACTTATAGCAAATACCTCCAATATGCCCGTTGCCGCAAGGGAAGCATCCATATATACCGGTGTCACCATAGGGGAATATTTCAGGGATATGGGATACAGTGTGGCTATCCTTGCTGACAGCACATCCCGCTGGGCGGAAGCCATGAGGGAGATATCCGGAAGGCTCGAGGAAATGCCGGGGGAGGAGGGTTATCCCGCCTACCTCGGGACCAGGATTGCGGAGTTCTATGAAAGGTCCGGAAAGGTAAAAACCCTCAGCAAAGATGAAAGCATAGGAGCCCTTACCATAATCGGAGCTGTAAGCCCTCCCGGAGGCGACCTCTCGGACCCTGTCGTGCAGGCAACCCTGAAGGTTGTAAAGGTATTCTGGGCTCTGAAGGATAAACTTGCCTATCAGAGGCATTTCCCGGCCATATCATGGCTTGACAGTTATTCCCTGTATTATGACAGTATAGAGAAGTTTCTGGTCCAGAACCTTGGAAGGGAATGGATAAAGATGAGGGATGATGCCATGGCCATACTTCAGGAGGAGGATAAACTCCAGGAGATTGTGAGGCTTGTAGGAATGGATGCCCTTAAGGCATCGGACAGGATGCTCATGGAGATAGCAAAATCCATCAGGGAGGATTTCCTCTACCAGAATGCCTTCCACCCCGTGGATTCCTACTGCCTTATGAACAAGCAGAAGGAAATCATGAGCATAATTACCAGCTATTACGAACTTGCCGTAAAGGCCCTGGAGCAGGGCATAGAGATAGAAGACATACTCAGCATTAAGAGCAGGGAAGGTATAGCAAAGGCAAGGCTGATTGCAGATAGTGAGCAGGAAAAGTTTGAAGAGTTGAAAAAATCCATAAACAGCGAGCTGGCTGAACTTCAGAAAAATTTAACAAAGGTGGGGAGTTGACAATGGCTCTAAAAAAAGAATATACGACGATACAGGAAGTGGTCGGGCCATTGGTCCTCATGGACCAGGTCTCTGATGTCAAATACGACGAGCTGGTTGAACTGCAGGCCCCGGACGGTGAGATAAGGATGGGAAAAGTCCTGGAAGTCCATGATGACAAGGCACTGATACAGCTTTTTGCCGGCACTTCGGGAGTAAACATCTACGGTTCAAAGGTTAAATTTCTGGGCAAAGGCCTGGAGATCGGGCTTTCATCCGATATGTTAGGCAGGGTTTTTGACGGGCTGGGAAGACCCATTGACAACGGCCTGGAAATAATACCTGATGAAAAGAGGGATATTAACGGCCTGCCTCTGAACCCTTTCAGCAGGGATTATCCCTCGGAGTTTATCCAGACCGGCATATCCGGGATCGATGGGATGAATACCCTGGTCAGGGGCCAGAAACTGCCTATATTTTCATCCTCAGGCCTTCCCCATTCAAAAGTGGCGGCTCAGCTTGTAAGACAGGCCAAGGTAAGAAGCTCCCAGGAATCCTTTGCTATTGTCTTTGCTGCAATGGGTATAACCTATGAGGAGTCCTATTTTTTCATAAACAACTTTAAGGAAACGGGAGCCATAAACAGGACAGTCCTCTTCATAAACCTTGCGGACGACCCGACCATAGAAAGGATAGCAACACCCAGGATGGCCCTTACCACTGCGGAATACCTGGCCTTTGAAAAGGATATGCATGTACTTGTCATACTTACAGATATGACCAATTACTGCAATGCCCTGAGGGAGGTTTCCGCAGCAAGGAAGGAAGTCCCGGGAAGAAGGGGATATCCCGGTTACCTTTACACAGACCTTTCCACCATATATGAAAGGGCAGGCAGAGTAAAGGGCAGGAAGGGCTCCATAACCCAGTTCCCCATACTGACAATGCCTGAAAATGACAAAACCCACCCGGTCCCTGACCTTACCGGATATATTACCGAAGGCCAGGTTATACTGTCCAAGGAACTCCATAAGAGGAATATATATCCCCCCATTGATCTCATGCAGTCCCTTTCAAGGCTGAAAGACAAGGGTATCGGCAAGGGCAAGACCCGGGAGGATCATGCAGATGTTTATAACCAGCTTTCCGCAGCCTACTCAAGAGGACTGGAGGCCCAGGAGCTGGAGGTTATCCTCGGGGAAGCGGCATTGTCCGATATTGATAAGATGTTTCTCAAGTTTACCAGGGCTTTTGAAGACAAGTTCATAAGGCAGGGGGAGTATGATGACAGGAATATCGACCAGACCCTTGATATTGCCTGGGAGCTTTTCAGGATTATACCAGAGGCTGAGCTTAAACGAATAAAGCCTGAACTTCTTGAAAAATATCTAAAAAAAGCCAAAGAGGTAGAACAAGGGTGATTATAGAAGGCATATCTGCAACCAGGATGAATCTCCTCCAGCTCAGGAGGAAGCTTACTACCGCGATAAAAGGCCACAAACTGCTGAAGGACAAGCAGGATGAGCTTATGAGAAGGTTCCTCGAGCTGATAGAAAATACAAAGGCCAAAAGGAAGCTTGTCCAGGAAAGCAT
>CAYSKJ010000045.1:0-19737 GCA_964431655.1 uncultured bacterium
GGATATTAATCCTGAAGAAAAGGAAAGCGTTCTCCCGCGCCTGGGGGATATCTGCCTTGGTATTCAGTCAGAATCGGGTGATTACCGTTACTTTCTCAACTCTTCAGACATAACGGACCTGATAAGAAACCCAGAGGTTTCCCACTATGCTTCCGTCCTGTCCCAGATAAAGGAAGTGCGGGACATGGTGAAGCAATACTCTAAAAAGCTTTCTGCTTCAGGACAGGATATAATAGCAGAAGGCAGGGATGCAGGCACAGTCCTGTTTCCGGAAAGCCCTGTAAAGATTTACCTTACCGCTTCCGTGACAGAGAGGGCAAAAAGACGGCAAAAGGATTATGAAGGACAGAACATAGAAAAGGATATTAAAAGCATTGCAGACGAAATAGAAGAAAGGGACCTGCGGGATTCCAGCAGGGAGATAGATCCTCTCAGGCCTGCAGAGGACAGTATCCTGATAGACACGACATACCTTGGCTTTGAAGAAGTAATAAAAGAGATCATAAATATAATCAATGAAGATAATGGAGGTTCTTTAAGTAAAATGGATAAGTATGATAATGAGGATATCCTTAAAGACGAAAAAACTAATAGCGCTGACATAAATAAAGATGTAGGTAAATTAGTTCCCGATGAACCTGATAAAAAAGAGGGGCTGTCAGAGACGAACGACACTGATAATGACGATATGAGCTTTGCACAGATGATTGAAGACTATGACACGAATATCGGAAATATAAAGCCCAAACAGATAGTAAAGGGAAGGATCATTCAGATCACCGACAGTGATGTGTTTATAGATGTCGGCTTTAAATCAGAAGGCATCCTTCCTATAAATGAATTCTCCAGGGAGATTGAACTCAAGGATGAAAACTTCAAGGAAGGCGGAGAAATATCAGTTTATGTGGAAACCATGGAAGATGAGCAGGGTAATCTAAAAATATCTAAATTAAGGGCGGATAAAATTCTACTTTGGGACCGGCTGAAAAAAACCTATGAAACCGGGGGATCGGTCAGGGGGAAAGTTATTCAGCATGCCAGTAACGGAGGCCTGGTTATTGACCTTGGGGTGCTGAGCGGTTTTGTGCCTGCGGGCCACATTAGCATCCAGAAGGATGAAACTGTACCTCTCGGAACCATAGTTGAAACAAAAATACTTTCCCTGGAACCTGATAAGAAGAAGATTATACTTAGCAGAAGGCACCTCCTGGAGGATGAGCTTAGAAAAAACCAGAAAGAAACCCTGGACAAACTCTATAAGGGACAGCTTGTCAATGCGGTGATCAAGAAACTGGAACCTGACCATCTAATTGCTGAAGTTGATGGAATTACTGCCTTTATGCATAAGAAGGAAATGAGCTGGGGACGCATTGAAAAGCCGGGTGACATATTTAAGAAGGATCAGGAGATTGAAGCTATTATAAAATCCATAAACAAGAAGAAGAACAGTATACGGATAAGTTACAAGGATAAGACCGCAGACCCGTGGACACTGGTCAATACCAAATACTCAGTGGGTCAGAAGATTGCCGGAACCATCATGTCAATCAAACCCTACGGATTCTTTGTCGAGCTTGAGCCCGGAGTAGAGGGTCTCCTTCATGTCAGCGAGCTTTCATGGGACAAGGTCCCGAAAAATCCGGAGCAGTATGCAAAAACCGGCGACAGCCTGGAAGTGGAGATCATTGACATAAATACAGAAGAGAAAAGGGTATCCCTATCTCTTAAGCAGTGCCTTGAAAATCCATGGGAGACCTTTGCAGAAACCCATCCCATAAACAGCAATATAAGCGGGGAGATTAACAATATCACTGATTTCGGGATATTTGTAAAATTGAATGAGGATATTGACGGGCTCATACACCAGTCGGAAATATCCTGGGATGATAACAGCCCTGATATAAACAGCCTTTTTAAGCTCGGGGACACCGTTGAGGCAAAGATAATTGATATCAATCCGTCAAGAAAGAGGGTATCCCTTTCCATAAAACAGCTTAAGCCAAACCCTGTAAACATACTTTTTGACAAGCTGAAAGCCGGCGATGCAGTTCAGGGAAAGGTTGTACAATGGGAGGATTTCGGGTGCTTTGTAAACATTTCAGGCAGTATAGACGCCCTTTTGCACATATCCCAGATCCCTAACGGAAAGAGGGATATCAAGCCCAAAACGGGGGATATCATCGAGGCTGAGATCATAAAGCTGGACAAAAAAACAAAGAAATTGAGCCTATCGGTATGGGAGCTTTTCAAAAAGCGTTTCCGGGAAAACAGCATGATAGAGGGTAAAGTTGTATCAACACCGGAAAAGGGCGGTGCTTTTATTGAGGTAATGCCCTGTGTTGACGCCTTCATACGGCAGTCAGAGCTTGTTAACGATTCCGTTCATGTAGGGGACAGTGTTAAGGCTGTCATTACGAAAATAGACCGCGATACAAAGGCTGTTTTTGCCAGTGCAAAAAGAATCGAGAGCAAAAAAGAGGAAGAAGTCTATAAGGACTACATGAAAAAGACCCAGGAAGAGCAGAAGAGCTTTAAAAATACGGTTATCCCCGAAGATATTGCCCAGATACTCCTTAAAGACACAAAAAAGGATTCTTAACCATACCTTAAGATTTTGGGGGGGAAGGTCAGGATAAAGGCGGTGCCTTTCCCCTCCTCGCTTTTCAGGGAAATATCAACATCATAGGATGAGAGCAGTTTTTTTGTTATTGTAAGCCCGAGGCCGGTCCCTGACTGAGCTTTGGAATCCTCTTTTAACTTGGTGGTAAAAAAGGGCTCAAATATCCTGAGCTTGTGCTCTTCTTTAATCCCGTGCCCGGTATCCTTTATTTGAACAATCAGGTTTTGACCCTGCATAAATGTCCTTATCTGGAGTATTTTCTTTTCTGTAGCCTTCATAGCATCGATGGCATTGACTATAATATTCTGAAGAGACTGGGAAAAATCCCCGTAGATACCGTATATATCAGGTAAATCACCCCCAAGCTCCAGGTTCCTGGCATATTTATGCTTGAAGGACAGATCCGCTTCAAGAAACTTCAGTATTTCCTCTATCATGGTATTTATACTGCACCACTGCTGGGAAATCGTATTCTCCTTTCTGGACTTGTCCAGAAGATTGCTTACGACGTCGTTAATGCGGTTTGTAAGGGATTTGATAAGTTCAATCTCCTTCTGGCTCCCGTATCTCTTGTTTAATATCTCGCACCCTGCGAGTATTCCTGACAAGGGGGAAGTAAGGTTATGGGCAAAGCCCTGTACCAGGCTTCCAATAAAGGAAAGCTTCTCATTCTTTATAAGAAGACTCCTGAGCTCCTCCCTTTCCTTTTCCAGCCTTATCTTTTCATTGATATTCCTTACCGTACCCATAAAGGTCCCGGTCTCATGAATATAGCTGAGGGTAAGACTGCAGGGGATATCCTGTTTTCCCCTGGTATAAAGATAGATATCAGAAAGAAATATGTCCTTTTTCCTGTCAAGCTGTTTAAGAATAAGGTTTTCATAGCTGTCATGGCTGTTAAAAAATATGCTGAAGTTCCTGTTTATAATGCCGTCGGAATTATAACCGAAATCGGAAAGGCCTTTACCCCTGATATCACATATATTGCCGCGTATATCAAGCTCAAATATAATATCATTTAGCTGTTCAAGGAGCTTAATATACCTGTTATCTGCTTTCATAATTTCCTTCTTTGCTTACTGCATATACTTTTAATATCATATTATATACCTGTAAAACAAGATAAATCAAGTTATTCAGACCTGGTTAGACCAAACTCTGACAGGATAAAATCAGCCAGGCTCGACAGTGAATACTCTTCCAGCTCAACCTTTTTATTGCAGAGGAAGACCCCAGATAAAAATTCCGGGTCCATGCAGTGGTCACCGCTCCAGGGATCTGTGTTATCTCTGACCAGCTCATCGGGTATTTTGCCCAGGGCGGTCTCCCAGGATGCCCTGTAACCCTTTGCATATCCTATTATCATGTCAGGTGCAAGGTCCTTATAAGGTCCGCTGTATTCGGTCTTCGTCATATATACATTGGATATCATCTTTTTTCCTGTAAGGGGATCTTCAGCTTCCAGAAGCAGGCTTTTAACCTCTGAGGCAATTTCATCAAATTCGGAGCCTTTGCGTACTATGCCGTTTTTTTCCCTCCCCCGGGTATTGATGTACAGCCCATTCAATCCAATGGCATAGGCCCTGGTTTTTGACCAGTCAACATTCCGGAAAAAAGAGTATTTTCCCCTGAGGGATTCGTCTTTCAGCTTAATATAGCCATGGTCATAAAGTATGGTGTTTAAATGTACTGACCTGTAGTAGGGAGCAAAACCATGATCGCTTATGATAACCAGCGTAGTGTCTTCATCAATCTTGGAAAGAGCATACCCTATCTCCTGGTCAATTCTCTCATAAAGCTCAAATAAATAGGGATGCCCGCTGAATTCATCGTGACTCTCATAATCCAGAAAATAGGGCATTTCTTTTTTTTCATCTGAATCCACGTAAAATCCATACTTTCTGCTGTATTCGGATATATGTGCGGGGTGATTTAAATCGGCAAGCTGCCATAGCATATGAGTATTCTGGTCAAGGGTAGAAAAATAGTAGAATAAAAAACCCTCATGGAAGTTTTCCAGGAAATATTTGTGAAGACCTATACTCTCTTCAAATACCATGTCAGCCTGTTTTATATAATCCTCGGTGCTGAAAACCTTGTTGGAATAAGCTTTTGTATCTTCAGGCATGTTCTGGGTGTAGAAATATCCGAATTCCTCCGCGATCTTCTTTGAGAATGATTCAGGGGAAGAGACAGGCAGGGCAGGATTCCTGGGGTTTATATTCAGGGGTGTCATATACAGCTTAAAGTCCGGTTTTGACCCTATAAGGTAGAATTTGACAATTGCCGACAGGCTCTGAACATAAGGGATTACATCGAACTGAAGTTCCATCCATTCTGAGAACTCTCCTTTTTTCAGCAGGAAATTGTGGTTCTGGAGCTTAATTTCAACCATTTCTTCCACCGGATCTATAAAGACCTCCAGGGGTATCTTAAGTTCAGGATGCACATCCCTGCCGTATTTGTCAGCCCCGTCTGAAATAAAGGTATTGGGCGGGCCTTCAATAAAAGTGCTTACCCGGTTATTCTCAATCTCCACCAAAAAAACCCTGCCCCCGCTTATATCTTCGTCAATGGTGTGCATGACATCGGTATAGAGATAAAAGGTCCCTGATGTTCCCAGAAGGTCCGGGGTACCCATTCCTGAAAAGGCTTCTCCATTCTTCATCTCAACAGGCGGGAAATTTGACGGTATCTTAAAAATGGTTACATTTATACCGGCTTCTTCAAGATCCTGCCAGAAGGGCCTGCCTTTCCTGAAAAGCTCTACGCTTCCGGCTGTTAAAGGAATGCGGTATTTGCCCAGACTCAATATTTTTTCAGGATCATTGGTTTTTGATGTTGAAAGCAGAGGAACATAGGTAGCAGGATCCCTGTGGATAAAATCAAATATTCCATGCTGGCCCGGATTACCCCCTACTATGAAATTGCTCCATGCCACAGGGCTCTGGGGAGGACAGCTGGTCTGAAGATGCTCATAGGTCCCGGTTTTTATAATCCTTTGAATATTAGGGAGCCTGTTGAACCTTATCAGGTATTCCATTATACCGGGATCAAGGCCGTCAACTCCCAGGACATAAACCTTTTTATCCGCACAGTGGATATCTGATGCTGATAAAGCCGTCAGCACAAACAAAAATAAGGAAAATACCAGCTTTCCTGTTTTCATATAATATTACACCTCTTTTTATCTTAAGATATACTAAAGAACGTTACTGTTCCTGTCAATTTTTATAATTCGGATGAGTTTCAGTTTTGTTTTATTTCTGAAATTCCTGTAATAGGCGCTTTTGTCAGAAGTGCCCTGACCGATTCAGTCCAGCAGAAGAATATGATACAAATATCCATGATGAGGGATGGATTAAGCGCATAGTTGAAATCAAGGCTTATATTGGAAAAAAGCGGATTGAGCCTGTCTCCAAAAACCGTACCCATTCCTATTAAGCCTGGTTTAAGGCACAGGGAAGAACTGTTGAAGCTTTCCTTAATTACCCGGCAGCTCTTTATGGTAACCCCTACATAAGTCAGCTGGTTTTTGAATATATTAATGACCGAGGGCAGTTTCCTGAAACCGGTATAATCAAAAAGGCGGCTTGCAGGAATATCCTTAAAGAGATACATATCAAAGTTTTTGCCTCTTTTCCCGGGAACGGATATTTTTTCAATGGGACTGCCGCCCTTTCTGATGCAGAGCCATACAAAGGATAATACAAAAACAGGGAGCAAAACAACTGATATGAACAGGTCAACAGCTCTTTTCCCCAGCCGGTATATTATCGAACAGGAAAATGAGGAGCTGTAAAGAAATGCAAACCCCTCCCACAGGTCAAGACGGTAAAGCGTGCTGTCAGGAAAGGGCTTTTCAGCAGAACAGACAAATTCAATACCGTTTCTCTCGCAGAACAAAAGCAAGGATACGAGAAAATCCCTCTGAAAATGGTTATTATCTACTATGAGTATGTCAATGCCTTCTTTCCTGAGCGTTTTTTTTATGTTTTTCAGCCTGTTTTCATCACTTTTAAAGGATATTATTTTGAATTCATCGTTTTCTGTTGCATACTCGTCGAAAGGATTCTCCCTGTCATGGAGAAGCAGTATTCTGAGCCTGCCTTGCAGCTTATAGACATCAGGTAAGATCAGCCTCGGCAAAATAAGGATAAAAAGCCCGGCAGTCCAGGTGATAAGAAGAAGCAATCTCGGCACTATTATCATCTTTGAAAAGAAAACGGCAATAAATATTAACAAAAACAGAAAAGAATAGTAATTTATGATCTTATAAACCTGTATCACATTATAGATAAAATACCTGCTGTAATAGATCCCCTTAAGCCAGAACATAAAAACAATTATCAGGGAAGCACTGAGGGAAAAAACCAGATAGCTCTGAAAATCATACTTTACGGCAGCAGATTGCTTTATCAGCCTGTATGCATAATAGGAAACAAGGAGGGAAACAAAAAGGCCCGAAAAATCAGCCAGAACGGAAAAGAGTTTTTTTTTGCCGTGGGAATCCAATATACCCGTATATAATGGAGGAAACCCTATTCTTCCACCAGATACCTGATTCCGCTGGTGAACCTGAAGGCAATGTTGAGAAGCATACCGCCTATAAGGCCTATTATAAAACCAGCTACAGCAAAAATCATGGCGTGAAGCGTCGTAACAGCCAGAATAAAAAGAAAAAGCCTTATTATGTTTGATGAATAACTGAAACTCTGAATATCTTCAATGATATAGTTTGTAAAATACAATGCATTAACAGAAAAGAAAAAACCATAGACAGCTCCAACAGCTCCAAGAGCCAGAGCTAAAAGTACTGCCAGATCCGTAACCTCGACCTTTTTTATCCTGAATCTTCTCCTGATCATATGATCCTCCTGAAAGGTGCCGAAGGGGGGACTTGAACCCCCACAGGTATACACCCACCAGAACCTGAATCTGGCGCGTCTGCCAATTCCGCCACTTCGGCAAATCCTAATAAAGTAATAATTATTTTAATTATGAGATAAAGTCAACATATTTATATAATATTTTGAAGCAAAAGCCTGAAGCCGTTCAGATACCACCTTTTATAGCTGAAATAGGAATCTCTGACTGATGAACGGAGATATCTGG
Source organism: uncultured bacterium (assembly GCA_964431655.1). Lineage (GTDB taxonomy): Bacteria > CAYMEV01 > CAYMEV01 > CAYMEV01 > CAYMEV01 > CAYMEV01. The sequence goes on from CAYSKJ010000045.1 coordinate 7,736, forward strand.
GATCATCCCCCCAGGAGCCTCCCCTCAGGATTCTCCTTTTACCGTAAACCGGGCCCCTGGGATCTGACAGGGGGCTGAATTCATAGTAGTCCTCTTTGTAAAAATCAGCGCACCATTCCCATACATTGCCTGCCATATCATAAAGGCCGAACGAGTTTGGCAGTTTGCTTCCCACTGGCTGGGGGCATTTAAGCCCCTTTTCTCCGGTATTGGCATAGTACCAGGCATAATTTTCTATTTCAGACCCAGGCTCATCCTTTCCCCAGTAATATTCCTCATCCGCACCCGCCCTGGCACAGTATTCCCACTCAGCCTCAAAAGGCAGGCGGAAGTTAAGCCCCGTAATACCCCCTAAACTTTTTGAATACAGGACTGCGTCCTCCCAGCTGATGTGACTGGCGGGGCAATCATCGCTTTCTCCGCAATAATCACGGTTTTCAAAGGGCCTGTCCGGGGAAAGGGTATTCCACTGCCTGATAGTTACGGGATACTTGCCCATCCAAAAATCACGGCCGAGCTTCACGCGATGCCTGGGTTTCTCGTCAGGACTGCAGTGCTTCGGCCGCAGGCAACTGCCCATCATGAACTCCCCCGCAGGGATCAGGATAAAGTAGAAGGCTGTATCCTCTATTTCTATGAGCAACTCCTTCTTTTTGTCGCTGTTTTCATAAACCTTCACGCTATTTTTTTTTTCATCATTCATCATAATCATGCTCCAGAAAAACTTTATAATACTATTTATATCAAAAATTTAATTTGCATAACAAAAATCCAAAATGCTTTGACAAAGAGAATCTTAAGATATAAAATCCATGAATCAAACTAATTTAGAATGGAAAGCTTATATGGATTATCTCAAAAATCTCATAGAGATAAATAAAGAACTGCGATATAAGATACTGTCCTCCAATGTTTCTAAAAAAGATATAGGTAATGTCATTTTCCACCTCTACCACGGCCAGGCGCCGGTAGAAATGACCTACTATGACAGCAATATCCTGGTAATTTCCAACAAAGATCTTGAAATAAGGATAAATACCCAATCAGGGCAGGTTTATTACAAGACAAAAAAGGACAGATAGCATAAGCTACCTGCCCTTTTCTAATCTTCTATTCTGCCTCTACAACATTTTTCCTCTTTGCTCCCCGAAGCATCTTTATCACAAGGAATACAAGGCCGCCGGCAATAATAAGGAGTATAACACCCAGAAAAGGCCTGTATACTATCCAGCCCAGGGCAATGGTAAGGAATGAAAAAATAAGGGCTATTACGCCGGCAAAAATACTGGTACCCATTCCAATTATTGAGCCTATGAAGGGAACAATATCACCCAGTACCGAAAGGGGTTTGAGTATCATGGACAGACCGAAGAACATCATGAGAAATCCGACGATACGGAGGATCCATGTCATCATGGTGTTTTCCCGGAAGGCTTGAGCAAACATGGCATCGGAGGATACTACCCCTGTCTCCAGCCTCTCAATGGTAGTCCCTGCTTTAGTATTATAGGGTTCAAAGGTGTCCCTTACCTGCCTTGATATCAGGCTAACAGTCTGTTTCGGCTCGACATACTGGAAGGATATCTTCATATCCCCTATCTGGGGGCTGGCAGGGTCCTGCCCCTGGTAGAGCATCCCGTTACTGAGCTTTATCCCTTCCCAGAGCCTGGCTGACAGGCTGTTCTCTTCATCATCCTGCAGATTAAGATTCTGAAAATTGCTTATCCTGGAAACAAGCCCGGGGGAGAGCTTGAAAGCGCCGAATTTAACATCGTTTGCCGACCAGCTTGCTGACTCATACAGCATGGAGGGCGGATTCTGATGTCCTTCTGCCACATGAAAATTGCTCGAGTTTATATGAGAACTGCTCCATGCCTTTTCATAGGTGTACTCCGTGACCCTCTCCTCTCCGCCTCCCAGCTTCTTTTTTGTAGTGGTCCTTGAATTTTCCTTCCACTGGTACATCTCAACCTTCCTGGAAAGCTTCATGGCATTCAAAGAAACAGGAAATACAGGATCCTGCAGAACATCATGGGTAACAGCATCCCCGGTCAGGTGAACCAGCTTTCCCTCATACTGGGGATCAACCCTGTCGGTGCCTACAGTGACAACCGCCGCCAGCCCCTCCTTGAGCCCCCTGGCTGTCTTAACCGCTCTTCCCTCATTCCAGAAAAGAAGGGGAAAGGCAATAACAAAAAGAACAATTCCTACGAGAATACCCTTAATGGAATCTTTAATCCTGGAAAACCAGCTCCGTGAAGATGTCACGGTAAAGGAATCATTGGCCATAAGAAATCCTCCTTATACATGTCATTTTATATTCTTAAACTTTATTGCGCCTACCGGGCATCGATTTTCTTCTGCAGGTCCCGGAGAAGCTCTTCGATATCAGCTCCCACCATCTCCGCAAAATCCCTCAGGGAATAGTCTGCATCATCAAAAACAAGGTCAGGATTGTCTGTAAACATATAGAAAATTTCATCGAGATAGGGGTACCTTTTCAGTACCTCGCCTACCCTGTCCTCCATGAGTAGCATAACAGCACTCTCCGCATATTTTATTTGATATTGAAATTATTTTATTATATTTTGGTCGATATGTCTATATTTAATGAAGATAAATCTGAAATTCTAAAAACCCTGAAAAATAACGTAGGTATATCAAGAGAGGATAAGATAGAACTCTTAAAATCCCTCCTTTCTGACAGGAAAACAAAAATCAGAGATATAATATGGTTTGCCTTCAGCAGTGACCCTGTACTGCTCAAAGCCTTCATTCATTTTATAAAAAAGGCAGGGTTTGACAGGAATGATTTTATCTCCTTCATGAACTTAATGAAAGAACAGCCGGCTTCAAACCGAAGGCTGATACTGGATATGATATCCAGGGAAAACAGCTCTCTCCTTATCGAACCCATAAACTCCTATATAAAGGATAAAAGCCTTGACCGCCATATCCTGGCAATGATTTTCGACCTTCCCGACAGGGCTGACTTTGAGGATATTATGCTGTGTGTTCTCGATAAGGTTGAGCACTCCCTGAGGCTCAAGGTCCTTGACAAACTGAAGGACATCAACCCCCAGACCATACTCAGGATAATGCCCAAATTCAGCGATACAAAAGATCAGGCCATAAAGCAGAAGCTTATCGAGATTGTTACAAATAATACCCAGATATCAGATATCCCGACCCTTATAAATTTTTTAAAAGAGGCAAGCCTCAACCAGAAAAGCCGGATAGGCGAAAGGATACTGGAACTCCACAAAAAGAAAGATATCAGCATATACCAACACCTTATCCCCCTGCTTTCGGACAGCGACAATCACACAAGGATAGTCGCCCTGGATGTCCTGCTGAAGGTTAAAGACAGCAAAAAGGTCCTGAAAACCATACTGCACTACTTTGAAGAACTCCCGGGCTGGATAAGGGAGAGGGCCCTGGTATCCCTCAAAGCCCATTCGCAGACTATAATAACAGACCTTGTCGCTCTTTTCAGGGACGATGATCCTGATACGAGGGCCACAGCCATGATAATCGCATCCAGCTTCCCGGGTGCCGATGTTGCAAAGAGAATCTCGACCCTTCTGAAAGACCCGGACTGGTGGATAAGGATTACTGCAGCGGAAATACTGGGGGATATGGGTTTTAAAGAGGTGGTTCCGGAGCTTATCTCCGCTCTCAAGGACCCGGAATCAAGGTGGGCTGCGACGGAAGCCCTGGGCAAGATAAGCGACCGGAGGGCTCTGCCTGCATTGTCATCCCTTGTCACCGACAGCTCACCTGATGTTCGTATTGAGGCTATCAATGCCCTGAAATCTTTTGATGACCCCATAGTCCTGGATCTTATATCCAGAACAGCCTCCCATGATCCCATGATATCCATACGTAACCGGGCCATGGATGCTCTTAAGGAGATGAAGACAAAACTAAATGTCCTGGTTGAAAATGAGGGTGAAATTGAAAAAAAGGCCAGGGAGATCCTCCTGAGAAGAGACGAGCCCCAGCTTAACAGCTATTTAATCGCAACCAGAAACCAGAATGCCTCGGACCTGCACCTTTCTGTCGGCCTGCCTCCCAAGCTCAGGGTAAAAGGGGATTTGATAAATGTCAAGGGCAGTAAGCTCTCCAGTGAAGCAATAAAGAATCTGATCTTTCAGATCCTCAATGAATACCAGATTGAAAAACTGCAGAAGCAGAAATACCTTGATTTCTGCCACTATATACCCAATGCGGGCAGATACAGGGCCAATGTTTTTTATGACCAGAAGGGCATGAACGCTGTATTCCGCGTTATTTCAGACAAACCGCCTACCCTTCACGAAATAGGGCTTCCCGACAGAATAGCCAATATAGTCTCCTACCATCAGGGCCTGATTATAATATGCGGTCCCTCGAGCTCAGGGAAAAGCACCACATTAAACACCCTTGTAAATCTCATTAATGAGTTTAAGAGGGATCATGTCCTTACCATTGAAGACCCCGTGGAGTTTGTTCATCCTTTCAAAAACAGCCTGATAAACCAGAGGGAGATCGGGAAACATACATCCTCCTATGCGAAAGCCCTGCGGGCTGCCCTCAGGGAAGACCCCGATGTCATTGTCATAGGGGAGCTCAGGGACCCCGAAAGCATCTCTCTTGCACTTACGGCGGCAGAAACCGGGCATGTGGTGTTCTGCACCATGAACAGCACCAATGCGGTTAAGGCAATTGACCGCATTATTTCATCCTTTCCCCAGGATATGCAGTCCCAGATGAGGATAAGTGTGTCAGAGTCCCTGAAGCTGGTCATATCCCAGTACCTGCTGAAATCAAGGGATGGAAAAGGAATGGTGGCAGCCTTCGAGATACTGATGGGTACTCCCAATGTGCTCAACCTCATCAGGGAGAACAAGATACTTCAGATAAGCTCCCTGATGGAAATCGGCAAGGGGCAGGGTCATCAGTCCTTTGACAATGCCCTTTTAGAACTCTACAATAATGGCAGGATAACGGCTGAGACAGCCCACAGCAGGTCAGCAAGAAAAGATCTCTTTACCCCCTACCTGGAGAGCATTTCATCGGACGTGAATTTCAATGATTAAAAATAAGATACACAGGTTTTTAAAGCTCATGCTTGACAGGGGCGCATCCGATTTTCACCTGACTGTTGGAAGGCCTCCGATATTCAGGATAAGCGGTTTACTGGAACCTATAAGATACAAGGTAATAAGCCAGGCAGACTGGAACGAGCTCATAAAACCCATTACAAGGGACGATCTCTGGGAGGAATATCAGAAAACGGGTGACGTGGACTTTGCCTATGAGGTTGATGGGCTTGCCCGGTTCCGGATCAATCTCTTCAGGCAGGAAAGGGGAGAGGGTGCGGTCTTCAGGGTTATACCCTCCAGGATAATGACCATTGATCAGCTTGGTCTGCCCAGGCAGGTGCTGCGTCTTGCAGAGATGGAACACGGGCTTATCCTTGTCACCGGTCCTACAGGAAGCGGCAAATCAACGACCCTTGCTGCTATCATACACCTTATAAACCAGACCAGAGGATATCATATAATAACCCTGGAAGACCCGATTGAATTTGTACATGAGAACATGAAGTCCCTGATTCACCAGCGGGAACTGGGGATACACATGGGTTCATTCATTGACGGGCTCAAATCCGCTACCCGGGAAGACCCGGATGTAATACTTGTGGGAGAGCTTAGAGACCTGGAAACAATAAGGATGGCCCTGGAGAGCGCAGAGAAAGGCCTTCTAGTCTTCGGAACCCTTCACACCAACAGCGCGGGAAAGACCATAGACAGGATCATCAATGTTTTCCCTGCAAAGGACCAGGATACTATACGTTCCATACTCGGAGAAACACTGAAGGGTATCCTTGCCCAACAGCTCATGCCGCGAATTGAAGGCGGAAGGGTCGCTGCCCTGGAAGTTCTTTTCGGCTCCCCTGCTCTGGCTAATATAATAAGGGAAGGCAAGACCCACCAGATTGAAAATTATCTCCTGACGGGCAAAAAGGAAGGCATGATCGCCATGGATGAGAGTATTATGGAACTTCTAAAAGAAAAAATTATTTCACCACGCTCGGCTTATGATAAAAGCATAAACAAGGAGCTGTTTGAACCATTTCTAAGGGAAAGCGAATAGAGCCATGGAATTATACATCTATGTAATAATATTCTTTGCAGGACTGTTTGCCGGCATTTTCAATATTATAGGAGGGGGCGGATCAAGTATAACCCTTCCTATCCTTATATTTGCGGGCCTTCCTCCCCACGTGGCCAACGGAACAAACAGGATAGCAATATTTCTGCAGGGGCTTTTTGCTACCCACCGTTTCCACAGCCAGAAGATGCTCAGGTTTAAGGATGCCATGATAATTGCGATACCGGCATCCATGGGATCCGTCCTGGGAGCCGGTATCAGCCTGCAGATACCAGAAGAGCTCTTTAAGAAAATAATCGGCATATTCTTATTTTTGGTCGGGACATCCCTGTTTTTAAAGAAAAATGCCATAACCAGGGAACAGAGCAGGGATAGCTATATAAATCCCAGGCTTATCATATTGTTTTTCTTTGTCGGGTTTTACGGGGGATTCCTCCAGGCAGGAGTAGGATACCTTATCCTTACAGGCCTTATACTAGTCGGAGGATATAACTACAGGCTTGCCAACCCTATAAAACTTGCCATAGCCCTGGTATATACATTCTTTGCAATTGTCATATTCCAGATTTCAGGAAAAATAGACTGGATGACAGCCCTGGTGCTGTCTGCAGGAAATATTACCGGCAGTGCCATATCCATACCTTTATCCATAAAATTCGGCCAGACAAAAGCGATTGTTTATATTCTGATAGGGCTGATATATTCTTTCAGCATATACCTTATCTTTTTCAAGTGAGGAAACAGCTTCATGATTCATAGTTTTTACAGGTATTCTGTATGTTTTTTGATGATACTGACCGGGGGGGTTCACCCGTGCAGCTGAACGAATCCCAGAGAGAGGCAATTGAGCATTTTTACGGGCCTGCCCTGGTTCTTTCCGGCGCTGGTTCAGGCAAAACCCTTGTTATAGTCGAAAGAATTATCCGGATATTAAAAAGGGGAATCAATGCCACAAGCATAGTAGCTCTAACCTTTACAAATAAAGCTGCAGACGAGATGCGGGACAGGGTAATGACCGCAATGCCGGACAGCGTCAGTTATCCCCACCTTTCGACCTTTCATTCCTTCTGCCTCAAATATTTGAGAATATACGGCAAAAGCATTGGGGTCGACGACTTTGAGGTTATTGATTCAAATGACCAGAAGAAAATACAGAGGCAGGTGCTTGTATCGCTCAATATCAATGCAAAGATGCTTAATGAATACCATTACCGTGCATCATGCATTAAAAACGGCGGATTTACTGAAAAGGATGAAATAGCCGGCTTTCTGAAGAATTTCTATGACGGTGAAGAATTCCATGAATTTTACCGGTCATATCAGGAAACATTAAAAAAACAGCATCTGATGGATTTTGACGATATCCTTATGTATTTCTACTGTCTGCTTAAGCAGGGAGATGTCCGGGACAGGATAATGAACAGATACAGCTTCATAATGGTTGATGAATACCAGGATACGAACCGCATTCAATATCTAATCCTTAAAGAGCTCTCATCCCCTCACAAAAACCTTTTTGTCGTCGGTGATGATGACCAGAGCATATACGGCTTCAGGGGAGCCTGTGTAGACAATATACTCGATTTTCAACGAGATTACCCAGATGCCCGCATTATCAAGCTTGAGAAGAATTACCGTTCAAAGGGCATTATTCTTAAGCTCGCAAATTTTGTTATAATGAACAACAAGGGCCGAATGGAAAAAGAGCTCAAGGCAACAAAGGATTACGGAAATCCAATACCAGTCCTCTGTTCAATGAAACCCGAGGATGAGGCCAGGCAGGTAAGCCGATGCATCTTTGAACTGCTTGACAGGGGTTATGAATACCGGGACATAGCTGTCCTTTACAGGACCAATGCCCAGTCAAGGGAGCTTGAGGATGCCTTGCGGGAAAACAGGATAAACCACAAGGTTATAGGAAATGTGGGGTTCTATGAAAGGAAGGAGATTAAGGACATCATTGCCTATCTGAAGTTCCTTGTCAATCCCTGTGACCTCACTTCACTGAAAAGGATAATAAATACACCGCCCCGGAGGATAGGGGAAAAAACATTCCTTATCGTTGAAAAGGCTTTTGAAAGGACAGACAATCTTCACATTGTACTGCTTAAGGAAAAAAACCCCAATATAAGGATTTTTGCACAGCTGTTAAAGGGTATTCTTTCTCTTGCAGGTGATTCGGCCTGCATAAGCAGTCTTGTGGAGTATATAATAAAGGAGACAAAATATTATGATTATCTTGAGGAACACTTTTCGGACTTTGAATCAAGAATAGAGAACCTTGACAGCTTCATAAGCTATTGCCGGGGATATGAAAAAAGGGCTGAAGGTTCTGATATAAGAGCATTTATGGATAATCTTTCCCTGATAAGCGACCAGGACAATTTAAACAAGTCTGACAATGCGGTAAGGCTCCTGACTGTCCATACGGCAAAAGGTCTGGAGTTTCCGGTTGTTTTCATAGTAGGAATGGAAGAGGAGATATTCCCCCACAGGAGATGCCAGTATGAACCCCAGGAGCTGGAAGAGGAAAGAAGGCTTTTTTACGTAGCATCCACCCGTGCGAAGGATGCCCTCTTTCTGTCATTTTCAAGGACCCGCTTCCTCTTCGGCAGCAGCCAGGTTCTAAGACCATCCCGGTTCCTTAAGGAGATACCAAGGGATATTATATCTCCCTGCAATATTGATTCCTGTCTTTATGATTACGTGGGATTTGATCCCATGCCTCCCAAACCTGCCAAAGAGACCGGATGCAGACCGGATGTGGAAAAGAAAGCCTACAGGCCCTCCCAGGTGGTAAGGCATATAAAATACGGCAAAGGCATCATCCAGGCCATTAATAACAGGAGAGTTCTTATACTATTCACCGATTTGAACTGCTGTAAGGAATTTGCCCTGGACACTCTGGACAGGTTCCTGGTCAAATAATTCTTTTTTTAGCTTTTTATCCCTAAAATATTTGACTCAAACATGAAATAATATTAAATTATGATTGCTGGGCTGTATTTATTGTGATTAAAGGCCCGGCCTTTACTATAATTTTTCATTGGAGGATTATGCCCGGATGAGCCTTTCGAAAAGAGAAGAGCTTTTATTATACAAGAAGGCTTTTGAACTAAGGAAAGATATTATAAATATGCTTACGAACGCCGGTTCCGGCCATCCCGGCGGTTCGCTGTCCGTCATAGACATTATTGTAGTGCTTTACTACAAAATCATGAAGATCAGCCCCGATATTTTCAATACAGAAGAAAGGGACAGGTTTATCCTGTCCAAGGGACATGCCTGCCCTGCCCTTTATGCAGTCCTCGCCGACCTTGGTTTTTTTGAAAAAAACTGCTTTGACAGCCTCAGAAAACTGGGGGCTTGCCTCCAGGGCCACCCGGACATGCGACGGACCCATGGGATTGAGGTTTCAACAGGCTCTCTGGGACAGGGGCTTAGCATGGCTCACGGCAAGGCTCTGGCCATGCGGCTGAAAAAACTGGAAAAGCAGAGGGTATACTGCATAATGGGTGATGGAGAAATGCAGGAAGGACAGGTTTGGGAAGCATTGATGGGGATATCCCACCATAAACTTGACAATATCACTGCCTTTGTTGACAATAACAACCTTCAGATTGACGGCACGGTCGATCAGATAAAATCCATATACCCCATTGATGAAAAGCTGAGGGCATACGGATGGTACGTACAGACCATCGACGGCCATTCCTACAGCGAAATATACGAGGCTGTTCTAAAAACAGCGGAAAAGAAGGGAATGCCCTCTTTCATAATAGCAAAGACCACAAAAGGCAAGGGAGTTTCTTTCATGGAAAATAACCTTGCTTTTCACGGGACAGCCCCCAGCAGTGAGGAGGGCGGGAAAGCCCTGTCAGAGATTGACAGTGTCCTGGTAGAAATAGAAAAGGAGCTGTCAGACAATAATGGCCAATAAACTTTTAGGAACAAGGGATGCATACGGAGAGGTTCTTCAGGATATCGGCAAAGACCCTATGGTTGCTGTTTTAGACGCAGACCTGGCCGGTTCCACAAGAAGCCAGATGTTTGAAAAGCTTCACAGCGAAAGGTTCTTCAATATGGGGATCTCAGAGCAGGATATGATGGGAACTGCTGCAGGGCTTGCCAGCGAGGGTTTTACGGTGTTTGCTTCAACCTTTGCAATCTTTGCCACAGGCAGACCCTGGGAACAGATAAGGCAGTCCATAGCCTATAACCGGTTCAATGTAAAGATTGTTGCCAGCCATGGAGGAATATCCGTTGGACCTGACGGCGCTTCGCATCAGACCACTGAAGACATCGGACTTATGAGAATTATACCAAATATGAGGATACTTGTCCCGGCTGACTATTACCAGGCAAAGCAGATGATATACCATGCCTATAAAAACAGCGGCCCTTATTATATAAGGACTTCCCGGGAAAAATTCCCTGTCATCTATCCCCCTTCCTACAGCTTTACGCTGGGTAAAGGGGAAATCCTGCGAGAAGGAACTGACATAGCCATCATTTCCATGGGATACATGGTTCACAATTCCCTGAAAGCATCCGACATGCTTGAAAAAGAACATGACATACAGCCGATGGTTATAAATATGCCTACCATAAAACCCATTGATACTGATCTTATCCGGAGTCTGTCATCCAGGGTAAAAGCTGTCCTTGTCGTGGAAGAACATTCAGTGATAGGGGGTCTTTTTTCTGCTGTCGCGGAAGCTGTCACCCAGGCCTGCCCCATGCCCGTTTTAAGAATGGGAATTGAAGACCGTTTCGGAGAATCAGGTTCATCGGAGGAGCTGTTCGGTCTTTTCAGGCTCACCCCCCCCGATATAGCCGATAAGGTACTGGAGGTCTTAAAAGATTGGCAAATAAGATAAAAAGCATTTTTGAATGGAATATCATAGCCATTTCCTATACTACCTTAAGAATTATCACTGTAAGCTTCATTATCTTCATTCTTGCCCTCAGTGTCGGCATATACTATTACTTTACCCGTATTCCGCAGGAAACAAAGACTGCCAGGGAATTAATGCAGTCAATTAATCTTCAGGTCAACAATATAAAAAAGATTGATGACAAATATTATAATCAAAAAGACCTGGGCAGCGCTGAGGATTACTACAATAATGCCAAAACCTCCTATGAGCAGGAAAATTTCTCTGTTTCAATAGCCTATTCCAAAAAGGCCCTTGAGATACTGGACAGGATAAATGAGGAGATAGAAATAAAGCGCGAACCCCATAGAAACCTCAATGCCATTATCAACCATGTCCAGGGCACGGTGAACATAAGAAAATCCGGAGAACTGGAATGGGTGAAAGCTGAACAGAATGTCAGGCTCGCAAAGGGCGACACCATAAGGACCCTGTCCAATTCCCAGGCCTTCATAACCTTTGAGGACGGTTCCAAAATGCAGCTGCACCCAAATTCCTACATGGAAATAGGAGATCTCTGGGAAGACAGAAAGACAAGGAACAAGCAGAGCAAGGTTCTCCTGAATGAGCCTAAAAGCAAGGTTGATTTTGTTACTGAAAGCAATAATGTCAACCTTACCATACAGACACCCGGTGTTGACACAAGGATTGTTGAGAAAAGGTCGTCAGGGATGGTAGATTACAAGAGCGAAGAAGAGGTTGATGTAAAACTTTACGAGGGCCAGGCCAGCGTAAAAAGCATTAACAAGGACTTTATCCTGGACAGGAACAAATCCATTGAAATAAATATTAAGGAAGACAAAGCCAATATTCTTGATATTCCCCCTCCTGTCAGCCTTGTCAATCCCATGGACAAAAAGGTCATTTCCATCTCAAAGGACAGGAGAATCACGGCCCAGTGGGTTG
>CAYSKJ010000046.1:0-11828 GCA_964431655.1 uncultured bacterium
AGGGGACATTTCTAATTTGGTAAAAAAGGGACATTTCTATTTTGTTTTGACATTTATTTAATTTTGATGGAACTTATATTTATGATAGAATAGCTAAAAGATAGTCAAGTCCCTTTTATTAAAAAATATATTCTATTAAGGAGTCTATCGATATGAAAACCAAAGTTCTGGTATTTACAGTCATTCTGACGATATTTACGAGCCTTTTTCTGACTCAGTGCAGGAAAGCCGATAAGTCTGATATTGCGCCTGCCGGAGACAAAATAGCCTTCTCCCTGCCCCTGGAGGAGGAACAGCCACTGAGGGTGGATTTCAGCTTCCCGGGCCTGCAGAGCTCGCTTAATCCTTCAATACTCATCTATTTTAACAAAAATATTTTGGATGAGAACAACAGTCTGCTGGTAAAGGAACCATTCTTTGCCCTGGAGCCGGAAATCTCAGCAAAAAGGGTCGCTGTTTCGGGAAACCATCTGGAATACGAACTCAGCACAGATTTAAAACCGGAGACTATATACAAACTTGCAGTAAATAAAAGTATCAGGATCGGCTCCAAAGACTATCAGCTTGACCAGGATACCGATTATTACCTGAACAGTCCCTCTGTTCCTATGGTTAAGGATGCCTATATAAGCTATTTTAACAAAAAAGAAAGCCTCATACGGCTTGTAATTGATTTCAATTTCACTATCTCCCCGAAATACCTGCAGGAAAAAATCTCCTTAAAGACAAAGGATAATGCCCAGATACCTTATTCAATCGAGTCCCTGGAAAATTCATCCGTAACTTTGAAGATATCAAGACCCCCCTTTGATATAAACACCTATTCAAACCCCATCTATGTGTATATATCCCGGGGTGTGCAAAGCAAATACCTTGATGACCTGGAACTCAGAGCAGAGTTTGTAAAGGCGGTGGATCTGCCCTCTTCAGCCAATCTGGTTTTTTATAATTATGAAATTCAGGAAACAGGCGATAAATATAACCTTATACTTAACTTCTCGGACATTATCGATGATAAAAACCTGCAGAACTTTATAGAGCTGAAGCCTTCAATAGCCACCAGCATGAAGGCAAACTATTATTCTGTTATCATAGAGGGGGATTTTACCCCCGATACCAGAGTTGAGCTGAATATAAAACCTGGATTCATCAGCAGGGACAAAACCCTTCTTCTCAACGGGATAAAGCAGGAAATCAAGTTCAGGAACTTCAGGCAGATGGTATCGTTTGAGGAAAAGGGAAGTTTCTTAAGGAAGGACGGGAAAAAGACACTGAAATTTTCTTACAGGAACATGGACAAGCTTAATATAAAGGTTTATAAAATATATGAGAATAATATCCCGGTGCTCTTCAATTTCTACAAGGAATGGTCAGGAGACCTGGGGTCCCCGGATGAAAAAATTGCCTTAAAGCTGGTGGACAGGGATCTGGAACTTGATTATCTGCCAAACAGGAAGCACGTACATTACATTGACTTTTCAAACCTGTTGGAGAACGCTGATAACGGATTTTACCATATTCTGCTGTCCAGTGATGAGGCCTATTATATAAGGGATTCCATGTGGCTCTGCATCACCGATATAGGCCTGATAACCAAACTGGCGGAAGATAAGCTGTTTGCATGGGCGGTTTCCCTTGATTCAGGGAAACCCATGGACAACGCTGAAATTTCCCTATACTCCCTTAATAACCAGAAGCTGGAAGTCCAAAAGACCGACAGTGAAGGAAAAGCTGTATTTAGAAACCTGGATGAATATACAGATACTACAGGCATTCCATTTATGGTTTTTGCCCATAAAAAGGATGACTTTTCCTTCATTGACATATACACCCAGTCAATTGACCTTTCAGAATACAATACTCACGGAGTTCCAATAATAAAGGGAGATTACAGCAGTTATTTCTTTTCAGAAAGAAATCTTTACAGGCCCGGGGATACCGTAAATATGGCCGGTATAGTCAGGAAAAGAAATATAAATCAATTCACCACGGTAAAAGATGTCCCGGTCAGAATGGAGATAAAGGATTCAGGACACAGTCTGGTAAACTTTATCGCAAAACCCCTGGATGAACACGGAACAGTGGAATACCAGTGGAAAACATCCGATTACCAGGAAACAGGTTATTATCATGCCGGCTTTAGGATAGGAAATGTGGAACTGGGCAGGATCAGCTTCCAGATAGAGGAATTCATGCCTCAGAGAATTCAGACAATGCTCAATTCGGTCAAATCTTCCTTTGCCTCCCTGGAAACTACAGTACTTACTCTGAAAGGCCTCTACCTGTTCGGGGCTCCTGTATCCGGAGGGAAATACAGTCTGACCGGTCATATTACACCATGCGGAATCTCGATCAAGGGTCACAGGGATTATCATTTCGGATATTCCGATTTTGAAGATGCAAGGCCTGTCGAACTCTTCAAGATTGCAGGAAGTCTGGACAGCGAGGGCACAGCTGAAATAAACGTGGACCTTTCAAAATACGGAATTAACCAGTATTCAAGGATTGACATAAAGGCAGAGGTAGAAGAGCAGACATCAGGAAGCACTGTTGAAGATACTGTCAGCATATTTGCCAATCCCTTTGACATCTACCTGGGAATCAATAAAGGCGACATGGAAAATATCAGGACTGGCCAGCCCGTCAAAATCACCGGCATTGTGGTGGATACTGAAGGCAACCTTATTACTGAGAACAGGGATATCGACATCTCTGTTCTTCACCTGGATTACAGGTATATATATTATTACGACACCTATCACGGCAGGCACCGCTATCGTTTTGAAAAGATTGAAAACCTCATAAAAAGGGATTCTGTCCAGTCTGTAAAGGGGAATTTCTCATTTGAATTCAACAGCGGCAGTTACTGGGGCGCTTACCGGGTAGTGGCGGTTGACAGGGTTACCGGATCTGTCACAGAGTCCACCCGTTATCCCTGGTGGTGGGGATACGGCACTACTGCTGAAAAAAATAAAGCACCCTACTATATAGAGCTTAAGCTGGATAAAAATGAAGCTGTCCCCGGGGACAAGGTAGAGCTGGCATTCAGTTCTCCCTTTGACGGCAATCTGCTTCTTGCAGTTGAGAGCAATGATGTGCTGTCATCCGGCTGGCACAAGGTTCAAAAGGGGCATAATACCATAAATTTCAGAGTGCCCCCTAAATCCAGGGATTTCAGCAATGTCTATGTAACAGCCTTCATAATCAACAGCGAATACAGCCACGGTTCTGTACCCCTGAGGGCCCTTGGCATCTCAAATATAGAGATAAGGCAGGATGACTATAAGCTTGATGTTGATTTAATCCACCCGGAGACAATAAAACCTAATTCTTTCCTGGATATAGAGTTTCAGGTAAAAAACCAGCAAAATACTGGCAAAATAGCAATTTTTGCAGTTGATGAAGGAATACTTCAGATAAGAAAATTCATGACCCCCAACCCCTATGCCTTCTTTTTTTCCAAAACAGCCCTGGGTGTAAAGTTCAACGACATCCTCGGCATGATTGTGCCTGAATTCTCAGAGCTGTACACTGGAAGAACAGGTTATGGCGATTATGAAGAAATGGAAATGATTCAGGAAGAAGGAGACAGGGGAAGGATAATGAGAGTAAAACCCCTTGCCTTCTGGTCTGGATTCATGGAATTTGAAAAGGACGGAAAGGGTAAGGTCAGTTTTGATATTCCGAATTTTCTTGGAAAGCTAAGGATAATGGCTGTAGCTGTAAGCAACGACAAATTCGGGTCTTATGAAGGATTTACCCTTATAAAGGATAAGATTCAGATAATATCAACCATTCCCAGGTTTCTGCTTCTGGGGGACACCTTTGAAATCCCTGTTACCATAATCAACTCCACCGGCAGGGACGGAGAATTTACCCTTGATATATCGGCAGAGAACCTTAATATAACCAATATAAGCGACAGAAAGGTAAATATTAAAAATGACGAATCAAGAATTCTTTTTGTCCAGGCATCGCCGGAAGGAAATCTTGGTTTTTCGGAAATAACCATTAAGGCCAGCGGAAACGGAGAAGAAACATCTGCCCAGACCACCGTCCCCATCCTTCCAAACGCTCCTTCCATAACCCAATACCACCTTATAGAGTGCAGGGAGGGGGAAACTGATCTTAAGGAGTATACTGCAGGCTGGGTTCCGGAATTTGAAAGAACCTTTATAACATTGACCTCCCTTGTTTACTCCAGGGAACTCGGATACCTGAAATATCTGATAAGGTACCCTTACGGCTGTCTGGAACAGACCATTTCCTCTGCCTTTCCCCTGCTTTACCTCAAGGATATAAACACTGTAAAGGAAATCAATGAATACCTGGGAGACAGGGATATAAACCAGCTTATCCTCAGCGCGGTCAGCAAGGTGCTCTCCATGAGGCTGGGGGACGGGGGCTTCGGGATGTGGCCGTCAAGCCGGAATATCGACAGCTGGACCAGCATTTATGCCGCTCATTTTCTTATCGAGGCAAATGAAAGGGGATTTGCGGTGGATCAGTCTATCCTGAACTCTCTGGCATCTTATCTGACTGACTATGTCAATATTGAGAGCAGTGAACTCTACAATATTTCCTCCAGGGCCTACGGCTATTATGTCCTGAGCCTGTTGAAAAAAACACAGCAGAACGATATGGATTTCTTTATGCAGAGACACCAGGAAAAGCTTCTGCCGGAATCCAGGGCATTTATTGCCGGTGCATATGCAAACCTGGGAAATATAAACAGGGCAAAAGAGATTATTTTTGTTGACCTGGATATTGAAAAGGGTGTCAGCTTTACCCAGGATGACGAGAAAAACCTCAAGCTTCTCTTTTATTCAGAACTGAGGCAGAAAGGTATAATACTCAATATACTGATGGATATGGGTCAATTCGCGGATGATGAGCTGAAAAACCAGCTTTTGCTGAAGATTGTCCAGGATTTAAGAAGCCGCAGTTATGTCTATTATTATTCTACCCAGGAACTTGTCTGGAGCCTCAGAGCCTTTGTAAAACTGGTCGAGCAAAGTTCAGGAACTGCAAAAGACCAGTATGAAGGCTACCTGTACCGGGACGGCAGAGAGATCCTCTCCTTCAGCGGGGAACAAAAGACAGCCTGGGGATCAGGCCTTACCGGCCATGATCTGAAAGTGGTAAACAAAACCGGCAGTCCGTTCTATACTATTCTTACCATAGAAGGCATCAGGCCAGGGACTCCATTTGCCAGATACACCCGGGGAATAGAGATAAAGAGGGTGTTCTACGATGAGAAAGGAAACCTCCTGAATCAGGAGGATCTGTTAAACCTTGAGCAGGGTCAGCATATCTGGGCAAAGATTATAATTATTGCCCAGAGCCATTACCGCAATGCAGCAGTGACAGACAGAATAGGAGCAGGTTTTGAGATAGAGAATCCAAGGCTTACAAAACAGCTTCTTCCGTCCTGGATAAATGAAAGGGATATCTATAACCCTGAACATATTGACATAAAGGACCATCAGATCAGTTTCTTCGGCGATATCTATCCAGGCATGCAGACAGCGATTTTTTACAGGCTGAGGGCGGCAACAAAGGGCAAATTTCTTATACCTCCTGTAAGCATTGAAATAATGTATGACCCGACGACTCGTGCCTCCGACAGTATTATGAATGCTGAGATTAAATAAATACTTGAATTTTAAGGGGTGGAGATTTTTTCTCCTCCCCATCTTTTTTATCATTGCCCTGCTTTTGCTTTTATTCCTGCTTGACCTTTTCTTCCCCCTTCCCGAAGAAAGGCTTTTCAGGGAAGAGTCGACATTAATGTACTTCAGCAATGGCGATATAGCCAGGATATTCCTTACAGAGGATGAGAAAATCAGGATAGGCACTGACATCATGGATATGCCTGCCATGGTAAGGAACGCATTTATATCCGCAGAAGACAGGTATTTCTACCGTCACCCGGGCATAAACCCTTTTTCCCTGGCAAAGGCACTCTATAACAATATAATCAGCCGGAGAATAGTTTCCGGAGCATCCACAATTACAATGCAGACAGCAAGGATGATGGAGCCCAAGAGAAGGACTGTGCTGAACAAGATCGTGGAAGCCTTCAGGTCATTTCAGATTGAATTCCGATACTCAAAAGAAGAAATCCTTGAGATTTATTTTAATCTTCTGCCCTTCGGGGGTAACCTGGAAGGCATTGAAACCGCCTCTCTGCTGTATTTTTCCAAATCTGCAAAGGATTTGAACCCTGGGGAGATTGCGATATTAACAACAATCCCCCGGTCCCCGAATATTCACAACCCTGCCACTGGAAATCTTGAGCGGATAAAAACAGCCCGCAACCGGGCATTGAAGCTTATGCTCAAGAACGGAGTAATAAACCAAAGGCTCTTTGAAATCGCTATTGAAACCCCCGTTCCTTCAAAAAAGGCCGGGATTCCCTTTAATATCCCCCATTATTCCGATTACCTCTATTACAGAAAGGGCATGAGGGGCAGGGTTTTTACCAGCATAGACAGGAATATTCAATCCTTCCTGGAAAAGAACGTTTCCAGCTATATGGCAAACCTCAAAAACATTGGAATCAACAATGTCAGTGCCGTCATTTTGTGTTCCAGGACAAACTCAGTTCTTGCAGCTGTAGGCTCCCAGGACTATTTTGAACCTTCAGCAGGCCAAATAATAGGGTTTGATTCAAGGCTGAGCCCCGGATCCCTGCTAAAGCCATTTTTATATGCCAGGGCCATAGAGACAGGTCTAATCACTCCATTAACCCTTCTGGAAGATGTACCAATATACTACAGCGATTATGAACCCACCAATTACGGAGGTATATATACCGGGATATCCAGCTCAAAGAGTGCGCTTTGCAACAGCCTGAACATACCTGCCATAAAACTGCTGGAAAAAGTCGGAACCGTAAATTTTTTCCAGCTGCTCAAAAGCCTTGGTTTTTCCATACCTGATACCCATGAAAAATACGGCCTGTCCATTATCCTGGGAAGTGCAGAGATAACCCTGCTTGAGGCTGTCAAAGCGTTTACCGTCTTTAATAATTACGGTATCCTGCATGACCTTAATTTTGAGTTTCCCCCTGCAGAATCCACGGGAAACAGGGTTTTTGAACCAGGCACATCCTTTATAATCAGCGATATGCTGACTGATCACCCGGGCTCATCCCTGGATAAGCATATCCCCTATAAAATCAGCTGGAAAACTGGAACATCCTTTATGTACCGGGATGCATGGACTGTAGGTTATAACCCCCATTTCACCGTAGGGGTCTGGACAGGCAACATGAAGACCGGTTCTCCCCCGGTGAACACAGGCCATACCAGCTCAGCACCGCTTATGTTTATGATTTTTGATTACCTTATGAAAGACAAAAGCCTGGAATGGTACAAGCCGCCTGCAGATATAATTGAAATAGAGGTATGTTCCCTCTCAGGCATGATTCCCTCCCCGCATTGCCCGCATACCAGGAAAACCATGGCATTGTCCACCAATGTGGCGGTTGAAAAATGTAAATACCATAAACTCCTTCCCGTAGATAAAGAGGGATATGCCCTATGCAGTGAAGATTCATCAGAAAACTGCAGTTACCAGGTCTATGTCGATTTTCCCCCTTCTGTAATAAGCTGGCTCCGCCTGAACAAAAACATGAGTTTTAAGATACCCCGTTACCGGCCCGGATGCCAGGCAAACAGCCTGGAGCCTCCTGCAATACTTTTCCCGCAGGATAACCAGGTATTTGAACTTTATGACAGCAGTGATATTATCCCGCTGAAATTCTCCGCACCACAGAATACAAAATTCCTTTACCTCTTTGTTGATGATGAATATGTTCAAAGGTATACAGGCGATATGCAGATAAACATAATCCCTGAGAAGGGAACAAGGAAGATATACCTCGTTGATGATTCAGGAAGGTTGAGTAACTCGGTAAGCATAAGAGTAAAATGATATTATGCATAACTTTTAAAAAAAGTAAAAGGAGGATTTATTCAATGAAACATACTGCAATGACCCTGATATTTATCATGCTCTTAATATCTTGCCTGACAGTTTTCCCCCAGGAAAATCCGGACAACCGCCCCCTTGACCTGTCCCACCTGAAAAATGCGGACCTGGTGAAGGTTGAAACAAGGTCTCTGCATGGAAGCTATAAGGGTAAAATGTTTATTGATATACTGGAAAAAGAACATTTCAATGACCCCCGATATAAAAATTCCAGGATTGAAATAATCAGGAAATTTCCGGATTTAAGCCCCGGGGACAGGCAAATGTGGGAAACAGCCCTCGGTCATTACCAGACATATATAAACAGCCGTTTCTATAATCCCGGTTTCAAGGGATATTCAGATCTTTCAAACTATGGGGAGAACCTGAGGCTGAGTTTTCACAGGAAAGGCAGAAAATGGGTACTTTATTATATAGAGGATGCAGGGCCTTCAGGCAATTATTCCATATGGATAACCATGGATGAAAAGGGCAGTCTCCTTGAAGCAAAGGAGTATTTCATGCCAAGGAATACCAATTATTGATAAGGTTGTTTCTGTGGCTACCGCCAGGCTTCCCAGGGATAGGCATTATTGTCTAAAAGCCATGTGCCCTGAATCTTCCTGCTGTCAGCAAACTCCCCGGACATGATTTTGTCCCCGCTTAGATAAACCTTCTCACCATCCACCGTGTAGGCGCCCTCAAATGGATTTCCGTAAAAATCCAGCCCGGTGTACTCACCCTTGTTCTTATCTCCGCTGAAGACAATGGAGCCGGTATCATAGGTATTTCCTTCGTCATAATACTGGGCATAGCTCCAGCGGGTTCTGATATCATAGGTAATATTGTCGTCATCTGCCTCTTCACATCCGTTAGCAAGAATAACAATTCCAGCCAGGATAAAGAGCACAAAGCCCTTTTTCAATAATATCATATCATGCAACCTCTTACAGAGAAAATTTTAAGTATTTATATATTGCAATAAATTAATTGTCAATTAGTATCCTAATCCTGTTATTATGATTACAGCAATATTAATTACTCTATTTTGCACTGTTTTATTCATCCTGGGGATAGCTTTCTGCATAATACCGGGCATTCCGGGGCCTCCTATAGCCTATGCCGGCCTCCTGGCCATATCCATTGCCGGGGGATGGGATATCTATGATATTTCCACTCTAATTATCCTTGGCTTTATTACCGTGCTTACCTTAATACTGGATTCGGTACTGCCTATTGTCTCTGCAAAAAGAGCAGGGGCGGGAAAGGCAGGCATATGGGCAAGCATTCTGGGCATGGTGATAGGAATGCTTTTCTTTTCCCCTCTGGGTTCGGTAATCGGCGCTTTCGTGGGTGCTCTGGCCGGAGAGATGATATTTAATAAAAAAAACAAAAAACCCCTGAAATCTGCCTTTGCCATTTTCACCGGCACCATTCTGGCTACTCTGCTGAAGATATCAGCGACAGGAATAATTGGATACTTTATGGTAAAAGGGATTATAATGCTCTATTAGGGATAACCTGGAATCAGCCCTTAAAAGTAAGAAAGAGCTTTTTGTTAAAATTCATGGTAATTCCGCTTTTGTAAACCTCCAGCATCCTTCTGAACCTGCTTCTGGACCTGTCTGTAATGTAGAGATAAGCCATAAACTGTTTTTTGGCGAATTCCGGCATTTTTCCTTCATATTTATCATATACAGCCATCAGAAGCATTCTGTCCCTTGGATCAAAGTACCTTTTGTGTAAGATTTTGTCTATAATGCTACTGCCTGAGCCTATCTGGTTTTTCCCATGCTGTCGGTAGTACATGGTGGTCTTCGGGATAAACAGTCTTTTTCCAAAAAGCTCAGCCATGACATGTATATATCTGTCATGAAGATAAGCCTCGGGTAAAAATGGAAGAAACATGTCTTTCAGTGCCCTGTTAAACATCATGGAAGCCCCCTGAACCATAAAGCAGAAAAACATGTTCTGCAAGTTACTGCCCTCGGCTGAGCTGGATATATAGCTTTTTCTTATTATCCTGAGCTCTTCGTCGCATACAATGCAGTCGCTGTGAATAAGAAAGGGGCTTATTATATCCTCCTCCCCTGCTCTCCGGACATATCTTTCAACCTTATCAGGAAACCAGATGTCGTCCTGGTCCGAAAGCATTGCAAGTTCCGAATCCGATTCCTGCATAAGCCTTTCAAAATTGGAAACAAACCCGAGATTGCCTAAATTATCCCGTATTAACCTAATCCTTTTATCCTTTTTCTCAAAGTGATTAAGGATTTTTGGAGTATCGTCCGAGGAGCCGTCATCCCTGACCAGGAGCTGAAAATTACCATAGGTCTGGCTTAGAATGCTGCTGATCTGTTCTTCTATGTATTTCCCGCCATTATAGGAGGCAAGCAATATATCTATTCCAGCCTGCACAGTCATCTATCCCTTTTCCAGTTCCTGCATTCTCTTTCTGTATTCATACCTGGCGATTTTCTTATAAAGCCTGTAATAGAGTTTTATGGCCTTTTGTCTGTATTTTTCATTACCATCAATAAAATAGAGCTCATAGAAAAGGGCGGCTTCCAGTTCTTCATCCGGGTCCTTTTTCAGCTGAGCCATAAGCCGGCCTGCAGATAATTTTTTGCCCATTTTGGATTCTATTTTATACCTCTGCAGGTCTATGTAAAAAAGGGCCTTGTCATCCTTCATCGCTCTGGAGGCATCAGCTGCTTTTTCATTGTAATAAAGGGCCTGTTCAATGTTGCCCCCGGCGAACTCAATGTCCGCAAGACCTTTATAGCAGTCAATTAAAAGGGGGTCTTTCAGCCTGTTGGAATCAAAAATGGTTATGCACACTTCATAGAACTGCCTGGCTTTATCGTAATTGTTTAGTTTAAGGTATATATTGCCCGCATTGCCTCTGGAAATTGCCTCAAGTCTTTTATCTCCCAGTTCCATGGATATAATCTGCCAGCTGCTGTAGCATTCCAGGGCTTTTTTATATCTCCCCTCCTCCTCATGTACAAGACCTGTCCTTCCTATATTCATTCCCATAGACCTTTTATCTCCCATATCGCGGGATATATCCAGAGCCTGCTCAAAGCATGAAAATGCCTTTTCATATTCGCCCCTTATATAATGTATACTGCCTATATTTCCCAGAGCTGAGGCAATATGGGTCTTTATCCCTGTCTCTTCAGAGATCTCTCTGCACTTCTCAAGGCTTTCAAGGGCTTTGTCATGGAGGCCCTGTCGTATAAAGATACCGCCCATATTATCCAGAGCCACAGCCCTGTGGGGTTTATTCCCGTTTTCCTCAAACACCCTGTCGGCAAAGGTATAGCATTCCAGGGCCTTATCATACTCACCCCGGTATGAGTATATTCTTCCCACATTCTGCATGGCTATGGCCTGGTAATTTTTATTCCCGATCTCTTCAGCAAGGTTTTTCTGCTGTTCAGCACATTCCATGGCATTGCCCAGCTGTCCTGTATTGCCGTATATTATACCCTTAATACCTATGACATTCCAGATTCCGTCCATGTCCTCAATTTCCCTGTATAGCTTCATTGCCTGGTTAATGAATTCAAGGGCATCGCTGTAATGCCCGAGGTTTGTTTTTACAGTCCCCAGCTTAAAACAGGAATTCGCAATCTGTTTCATACTGCCTATTTTTTTTGCAGACTCTATATTATTACTGAAAATCTCCCCCGCATCTTTCAATAGACCAAGATGCTGATAGATTTCACCGATTTTATGGTTGGCATCAATTTTATCCGAGTCATCCTCCAGGTATGCCAGAAGCTTCTTATACATCGCCAGAGCCTCCCGGTTCCTGTAGGTCTCCTTTAAATAATCAGCCGACC
>CAYSKJ010000046.1:11838-19590 GCA_964431655.1 uncultured bacterium
CGACCGGCCTATATACTCGCCTGCCTTTTCATTGATTTCTGCCTTTTCAAAATGATAGGCAAGGTCCATATAGTATTCCCTGCCAAATTCTTCAGCCTTACAGACAAGTACTTCCAGGGTATGGGCAATGGTCTGATGAAGAAGCCTTAATCTTTCTCTCAACTGCATATCATAGGCGGATTCCCGGATCAGATTATCCTTGAAATAATACCTCTCCGCATCAAGGTTATCCCAGATATTCTTTTTTTTCCCCTCGAAAAGGTATTCATCCCGGTCTGAAAGGAGTATCCTCTCAAGGCTGTGCATATCAAAGCGGGCCTTATCGATGTTTTTATATACCTTAATAAGGTCGCTCAAAGCTTCCATGGATTTATACAGTATATTCCTGTCAAATTCCCTTCCCATCACAGACGCAATCTTTAAGAGCTCTTTAACTTCCGGGGATAACCGGTCAATCCTGGCTATAAGAATCTGGTTTATCCCGGAAGGGATATCCTCGGTTTCCCTTCCTATGGACAATACCCCGTCCCTGCTGTAAACAAATTTGTTCTCTTTAAGGTAAAGACAGAACTGCTCTGTAAAAAAAGGGTTATTCCAGCATTTGCTCTTTATGAAATTAAAAAGCATGGCATCAGGGGGGTCGCCAAGCATTTCCCTCATCATTCCGCTGGCTGACTCATCAGTTATGCCCTTCAATATTATCTTTTCTTCCCGCACCCCGGGTTCAAGGTCCAGTTCAGGTCTGCTCCCGTCATCATTATATCTGGATGTGCATAGGATTATAATAGGATAATTCTCAATATTTCTCATAAGATGTTTCAGAAGTCCCCGGGTTTCGCCGTCTATCACGTGTATATCTTCAAGCTGTATTACTGTCGGAAGTATCAGGCTTAAAGCCTTGAAAAACTCCTTGACGGCATATATGGTGTTTTCGTATCTCTGCTTTGCATCCAGCTGACCATAAAGCTCAGACCCAGCTTTCAGGGAAAGCAGAACTCTTATAAAAGCCTTTGTCCTTATCAGCTCTTTTTTTATTAATACTGCCCTTTTATCCCTGATATTATCCAGCTTATCGGTGAGGGTTCTGAATATTTCTTCAAATACCTTCTCCTTTTCATCCTCAGAGATATCCTGTTTAAGACTGAAATAATTCTGGAAAAAATATACGATGGGATTCCAAGGCTTTTTCAAAAGGCTGTCGCATTGCATATAACAGGTATTTGTAATAAAGGCTGAGGTTTTTATAAATTCATACAAAAGCCTGGTTTTTCCTATCCCGGCTTCTCCGTATATATAAAAGACACCTCCTGATTTTCCCGCAAACAATGGTTTTATACTTTCCCCTAACCTGTTTATCTCCAGGTCCCTGCCATACATCTTTCCCCGGTAGAAAGCCGGAATGCCAGTCTTTTTATCCCTTAGCTCAAACACCCTGGTATTGCCGGTTTTGCCCTTTAAATGCAGTTCCATAACAAAGTCGGAATCAAAAGTTTTTCTTGACTGCTCAGAAGCCTCCCTTGAAAGCCATATACTTCCCCAGGGTGCTTTCCCGGCTATCCGGGCTGAAATATTTACAGCATCCCCCAGGACATCAAAGGACGACCTGGCTGTGCTCCCTATAAATCCTGAGAATATTCTTCCGAATGTAACTCCTGCCTTTATGTTCTCCTGATATATATCCCTTATCTCTGTAATGCAGTTCAGCGCCCTGTCCAGGTTCCTTTCATGGGAAACAAGGCATCCGAAATTAATAAGGGCCATGCCCCCTTTATCGCTGAAAGCAATCTTGTTGAAATATCCTCCCCATTTTTCAGATATCTCCATTATATCAGCTGCAAAGCCGTTCAGGGAATCAAAATCCCTTTCTACATTTTTAAAAGAGATGAATATGCTGGCAATATCCCTGAGCTCATCCAGAGGCCTTTCATCAATTATCTCGCCCGGGACAAAAAGCCTGAGTATGCTTTCATCTGTCTCTTCAGCTATGGGTACCCGGCCTGAACATGGATCCGGATTTGATAAACCCTGTACTCTGTAAAATCCCGGAGATATCTGTATAAATCCTGGTCTTTCATGGATTTTATAATAAAAAGCCCTGTCTGCTACAATATCCTGAAGCCTGCAGTGTTTCTCCGCCTGGGTGCATCCATCAACAGCAGGCCCTTTGAAATAGAAAGTTTTTCTTTTTCTGCCTACGATTCCCCAGTCAATTCCGCCCACAGAGAGACCAAATTTGGCATAAATATCAAATTCGCCATATTTGGTAGGTGTATGGTGGTGTGCTTCAAACAGTTCCCTTATCTCTATCGCAGAAGCCATGGCATCCAGGACCCCCCCCATGAAAATTGCTAAAAATGCATCACCTTCAAAAGATGTAATAAAGCCGTTCCGGCAATGGACCGAACCAATAGCTGGCGTAAAAACATCGTTTATCAGACGGGAGAGTATCTCTGTACCTTCTTTCCCCTTTTCAGACAGTATTTCGGTAAGTTCAGTAAAACCGCTAATATCCGCAAACATACAGGCTGCTTCAAATTCTCCCTGGTATATGCCGTGCTTATAGTTTTCAGCAATGAAACGGGGTATCAGATTCCTCATCATAATTGAATAATAATACGATTTCTGCTTTCATTCAATATTTATATACCGAAAGACCATGCAAAAGACAGCAGATAATATATATTGACAATTAGCCCTATAAAAATATTTTTTATTAATGGACATGAAGCCTATTCTTGATAACAGCAATGCCGATTTTCATTATGGCAGACTGACTGAAATTGACAGAAAATGTAATATTGATATCAAATTCCGGCTTTTTGAACTCAGAAAGGTGCTGGAAGCTTTATTCAAAAATATCACAGCCAAGGATAGGATTTTTTTTGATAATACATTCAGCCGTATAAAATTTGTTTGCGATAAATACAGGCTGTCATCCCAGATACAGGAGAATATACACGGCATCAGGATATTTTTGAATAAAGTTGCCCATGATAATGATCTTGATATATGTGACGAGGATTATAAAAAGGTGATGGGAGTGCTTGCAGGCATGATAAGTTATTTCAGCCAGATCCCAGTCCCGGATGCCCTGAAAAATTATTCTCAAAGCTTCAAAGCTGATTTTCCGGTACAGCTTGAAGCAAAAAGATCAGGCTACGTCGCATTTACCAGGGCAGTTATAACTGATATCAGCGAGAAGGGAAAGGACAGAAACGGCAACGACCTTTATATAATATCATTTGAAAACGATGATATCGGAATCTTCAGGGTTTTTTTAAGCGATCTTCAGGTTCACAGCAGGACTGCAGGAAGTCGTTATACTTTAATCGGAGAACTCGCAAGAAAATATTCCAGTGTGAATATCTTCAATATAAAGAATACCAGGGATAATAATTATTCTGTGACACCCCAGAGTCTTTTTGTGCTCGAGCCGGATTTTCTTATTGATGTAACGGATATCTCCGGCTGTTTCAATAATCATGACAGCACCTACATGATTTTTCTCCTGTCCAAGCTCATATCAGGCAGAACAAGCAAAGCGATGCTTCAGGGAAAGATTATCAATGATATTTTTGATGAGATGGTTTTCGACCCTGGTATTGAAATCAATGATGTAATAAGGGAAAGCATATTCGGAAATGTCCTTTTATCCCTTTCTATAGGGTTTAATGCCATAAGCGAGATTATGAAGACAATTAAAAAAATTCATTACAATAATCTAAGGAAAACCATTGTGAACTTTATAGCAAAAGACCTGGAAAAAAAGAATATCAAGCTGGAACCTTCCTTCATATCTGCCCTTTACGGCATTCAGGGCAGGCTGGACGCACTGATAAGCCTCAGAGATGATCCCCTGCATAAAGACATAGTCGAGCTGAAAAGCGGCTCATCACCGGATTCAGGTGTCTGGGAAAACCACAAAATGCAGGTTATATGCTATAATATGCTTTTGAAAAGCATGTATGGCGAAACCAGAAAGGGAAGCAGCTATATTCTATATTCCGGTAATTCTGAAACACCGGTCAGGGAGGTTCCCTTTATCTCAGGCTATGAAAAGGAAATATGCATGATCAGGAACCAGATAGTATCCCTGGTCTGGGATATAGCCGGCGGTAACACGGAAAGCCTTAAAAGGATTAACATAAGGGATTTTGGAAACTGTCCGCCTTATAAGCATAATGATATAGCGCTGTTTGACTATTGCTACAACAGCGCCGATGAACTTGAAAAAGCCTATTATAATGCTTATATCTCCTTCATATTCCGGGAGCTTATAGCTTCAAAGGTGGGAGGGGAAGATTCTGATAGCGGAAGATACCAGGGATTCGCACAGCTCTGGAAAGCCTCCTATGAGACCAAAAATGATACCTATAATATTTTAAGCAATCTTGTTTTCGGGGATTTTGATAAAGAAAACAATGAGATAAGCTTTTCCCCTTCAGAATTACCTGTTTCAAACTTCCGAACGGGTGATATAGCAGTTCTTTATCCCCAGCAGGAAGATAACAGCTTCCCCCTCGATACAGAGCTTATCAGGGGATCAATAACCCAAATTGATGAAAAGAAGGTAAAGCTCCGCATAAAAAACAGAGTAAACTACCTTGATGAGCTTACTGCTCAAAAAACATGGGTAATTGAACATGATTACTTTGAAGCCGGCTATTATAACCTTTGTAAATCCCTCTATGATTTTCTCGGGGCCGAAAGGCGCCTGAGAGAACTGGTTCTTTGCCAGAGGAAGCCTGAAGTCAACTACCCTGAAAATTCAGTAAATAAAGAAGGCTATAACAGTTCTGCCGTCTTCCTGAAAGATCTGGAAAGCAATGGCAGGATAACCAAAATACAGGCAGAAATACTGGAAAGGATGCTTAGAAGCCGGGACTATTTTCTTCTTCAGGGACCCCCCGGAACCGGAAAAACATCCATAATACTGTTAAATCTTGCAAGAATGCTCACCCTTTACTTCGGCGAGAAAATAGCTGTTCTTGCCTATACCAATCGGGCAGTGGGTGAAATATGCGAAAAATTAAAGGACAGCCGGATAGATTTCCTGAGACTCGGCGGGGGTTATTCTGACGAAGATTACCTTCTGAGAAACAGAATTGAGGGTAAAAAACTCAAAGAGGTCAGGGATATGGTCTCCAGTACCAATATCATTGTATCCACCGTAAGCACCTTTAATGCCAGACAGTGCGACCTTCTGAGCATAAAGGCCTTTGATACGGTAATAGTGGATGAATCTTCCCAGCTTCTGGAACCCCAGCTTGCAGGGATTATCACGAAATTCAGGAGATTTTTCCTGATTGGCGACCAGAACCAGCTTCCTGCTATTTCAGTCCAGGAAGATTCGGCATGCATTACCCAGGATCCCCTGCTGAATAAAATAGGAATAAAGGACCTCCGCTGCTCCCTTTTCGAAAGGCTTTATAGCGCAAACCGGGAAAAAGGATGGCATGAGTGCATAGGCATGCTGCAGGACCAGTACAGGATGCACATAAGCATTGCGGAACTTATCAACCATTACTATGACAATAGGCTATTGTCAAGGCTTAGTGTCCAGATGGAAAAAGAGAACCCTTTCTGCCTGCACCGGAATAATGACCTGAACCGCATACTCGGCCTTTCTAGGACAGTATTTATAGAATCTCCGGTTGAACAGACCCCTAAAACCAATACCCTGGAGGCAAAATGGACAGCCCTGATAATAGATGCTGTAAAAGACCTGTATGGTGAACAGTTCTGCCAGGATACAGTAGGTGTAATTACCCCGTGGCGCGCCCAGGCCAATGAAATCAAAAAGTATCTCAATCCCGCGCTGTCAGCACTGGTTACGGTGGACACCGTTGAGAGATTCCAGGGTTCAGAAAGGGATATAATCCTGTTTAGCCTCGCTGTATGCCACAAATCGCAGTTAAACCTTATCAGCAATGTGTCTGCGGGCAATTCTGAAAAGGCTGTGGACAGAAAATTGAATGTGGCTGTATCCAGGGCAAAAAGGCACCTCATAATACTGGGAAATGCCGGCATTCTGAACACAAGCCGGCACTTCAGCCAGATTATCTCAAAGATAAGAACCCGGGGTGGCTACATTAATTTACGGGATGCCGAGGCTGTTTTTGAGCAGTATTTCACCGCCCCTCCAGCCTCCTGTTAACCCTTTAAGATTACTTTCCGGGACACTGGGCAATTATTTCCGGATCCAGGCCCTTATCCCCGTAAACCTTGTCAAAATGATCGGAAAAGGCTTTTGCAAGCTTCTCTGCCGTTTCTTTGTAAAGGTCCTTGTCCTTCCATGTCGTCCTGGGGTTCAGCATCTTTTTGGGAATATCACCGCAGGCTTTTGGAACATTCAGGTGAAACAGCTTATCTTCCCTGTATTCTGCTTTATCCAGCTCTCCAGAAAGGGCAGAGTCTACCATGGACCTTGTAAGGCTGATATCAATCCTCTCGCCTATACCGTATTTCCCCCCTGTCCAGCCAGTATTCAGGAGATAGACTGAAGAACCGTATTTTTCAAGCTTTTCTCCCAGCATATTTGCATACACATTCGGATTTCTGGGCATAAAAGGCTCCCCGAAAAACCTTGAGAAGGTTGCAACCGGTTCCACTATACCTGTCTCTGTCCCGGCAAGCTTGCTCGTGTATCCCATAAGAAACCACAGCATTGCCTGATTTTTGTCAAGCTTTGATACAGGCGGGAGAACACCGTAGGCATCTGCTGTAAGAAAGATTATTGTCCCGGGATGTGAACCTGTAGAGGGCTGTTTTATATTTGATAGCATGGTAAGAGGAAAACTCAGCCTTGAATTGGGTGTCAGCCTGGCATCACTCAGGTCCAGATGGCCATCCGGGTAAATCATTGCATTTTCAACTATGGTCCCGCATTCGGTATATTCCATCTTCGCCATGACGGCATTATAGATCTCCGGCTCCTTTTCAGAACTGAGGTTTATGAGCTTTGCATAACAGCCGTTTTCAAAGTTGAATATCCCCGATTCACTCCAGCCATGCTCATCATCCCCTATAAGAAGCCTGCCGGGATCGGCTGAAAGAGTTGTTTTACCTGTACCGCTGAGACCCAGGAACAGGGAAGTATCCCCCTGGGGGCTTTCATTGGCTGAACAGTGCAGGGGAAGAACACCAGCTGCCGGAAGGTAATAGTTCATTACTGTGAATACCAGCTTTTTTACACTTCCCAGATAAGCTGAACCTATGACAACGCCCAGCCTTCTGTCATAATCTATCGCTATGGCCATATCTGTGGTACTGCCGTCCGTAAGCTTCCTCAGTAATCCCCTGTATTTCTTTTCATCAAGTTTGTTATAGGGAAGTACAATAAGCACAAACTCCTTGTCAGCAAAAACACTGCTGTTAAAATCCCCGGGGATAGGGAGGAACATATTAAGTGTAAAAAGGGCTGTAAGGCTGTTGTTAGTAACTGTCTTAATGCACAGGTTATACCTTGAGTCAGAGCCTACCGACCTGTTGGTTATATAGACCTTATCATGGTTTTTAAGCATGGAGATGGCATCCTTGAAAACCATATCAAATACTTCGGGTTTTATCGGATTATTGTTAGGCGATGACCAGTCTATGCTATCCTGGCTCTCAGGCCTTTTTACGGTAATGGTATCCTTGGGGCTCCGGCCGGTAGATTCAGGCCTTGTCCATGTCGCCAGGCGACCGGCTGCAGTGACAACTGCTTCCTTATTCTCTATGGTGCTCCTGATGAGGTCTCTCCTGTCAAGA
>CAYSKJ010000047.1:0-19556 GCA_964431655.1 uncultured bacterium
CTTCCTCTGAACTTCATCGCCCGGTTCTGAGATAATTATGGCCATATCATTAAAATATTTCTCTGCAGTCTCTTTCAGCTTCTCGGGGGTCAGCTCCCTGAATCCCCTTATAATTTCCTCGGAATAATTGTAGTTCCTGCCGATGGATTCATAGTAGCACAGGGTGCTTGCTATATATGAATCAGTAAATTCATACTTATACTGCTGTTCATAATAACTGGCGACAGTCTGTATCTCATCCTGGCTTATATCTCCCTGTTTGACCTTTTCTATCTCGTTTTTAATCACCTCAATCAGTTTATCTTTCTTGTTAAGGGAAGTGAGAGCCGTAATCCTGAAGAATCCATAATCCTTTGTGGCACTGTAGCGCGGATAAGCAGAATACACCAGGTCATTGTCCCTTCTTGTGGCTTTTAGTATCCTTCCGCTGAAACCGCTGCCCAGTGAAGCGTTTAAAAACAGCACGGGTATATAATCCTCATCAAACAGTGAAGGTGCCTGGAAATTGAATACAACGCTGACCTGTTCAAACGGGGTTTTGTCAATAAATGTTTCATTAAGCCTGGGAACTCTCAAAGGTACTGCTTTTCCCTCAATGTTGCCCCTGGGAATGCTTTGATAAATCTTTTCTGCATAGCTGACAGCTTCTTCGGCATCAAGGTCGCCAAAGAAGGAGCATATAATATTTTCCGCTTTGAAATAGTCCTTATAAAGTCCAAGCAGGTCTTCGCGGGATAAGCCGAGGGCGATATTTAGCCTTTTTTCCCTGCTTACTCCGGATTTTTGTCCCTCATAAAGGACCTTGTCCTTAAAATCATCATACCAGGTCTCAGGATTGTCTTTTTCCCTGTTAAATTTTGCCTGCAGCCTCTGTTTATGCAGATCCAGCTCCCTTTCACTGAACACAGGCCTGCTGAATATTTCAGAAAGCTTGCTTAAAAGTTCGGGATAATCGCTTTTTAAAGACTTTGTCTGGATATACATGCCATTATTATTTATATTTGCCCTCAGGGTAATATGCCTGTCCTCCAGCCAGCTGTCAAGCTCCATGGCATCAAAGTTTTCCGTACCCCCCCAGAACAGCATATCGGTCATTACAGTTAAACTGCCGACATTATCAATTGTCTCATAGTCAGTGGATATGGGCAGGAATATATAGGAGTGGACGAGGGGAGCGCTGTTGTTCTGCTTGTGAAGTACGGTAAAGTTGTCTCTTTGTATCCTGCTTATCTCAGAAACAGTCTTCTCCTCCCGGGCAACAGCAAGGTCTTTTGTACCTACGGGTACGCCATAGAAGACAACCCTGTTCCTGTCTGAAAAGTATTCCTTCAATACTCTAAGAATATCATCAGGAGCTATCTTCTCGTATTCCTTCATATGGATATCATAAACATCAGGGATGCCGTACCGGAGCATATTGCTTCCGATCTGCATGCACTCGTTTTCGGGGGTGGATACCTGAAGCACCCTTTCCGCTTTCTTTCTGTTAAGAACATCATCTATATGCTTCTGGGTTATTCCCTTCTGGATAATGTCCTGTATAATAGAATCGGCTGTATCCAGGATCCTGTCCATATTCTTGGGATCTTTTGCTTCAAACATGATATTAAGGCTGTTGTCATCGCTGTAATAGGACTGGTTGAAATAACCGTAAATCCAGTTTACCAGCTCAAGTTCCTCCACCAGCCGGTAGGGGAGGTCCGAGTTCCTCTTGTAAAAGAGGATTTCGCAGGCGAGATCCAGAGCCAGGAAGTCTCTGTATCGGCATGAGGGTATGATCCTGGTGATGAAACCCCTTGCCTGGCTCAAATCAAATTCCTCTACATATTTGTATTCTCCAACCCTTACCTTTTCTGAAGGGTTATATACCGGAGCCAGCCTGCCCCTCTTAAAGTCTCTGAATGCATTTTTTATAAGTTCCATGGTTTTTTGAGTGTCAATATTGCCGGATGCCACGAATACCATGTTATTAGGCACATACCTTTCTTTATAGTATTTGAGCAGGTCTTCTCTCTGCAGATCCTTAAACAGCTCAATATCGCCTATTACCTCGTTTCTTATATTCGAGGTTAAATATGCCGTTTCCATGACGCGGTTCCTCATTGTAGCCATCGGCGGGGCTACCCTGTAGACAAACTCTTTTATAATGACCTCTTTCTCCCTCTTAACTTCTTCTTCGGCAAAGATGGAAAACTGCATGGTCTCTGAAAGTATCTGAATGGCATCCTCAAGGAATTCGCTATCCACCTCTATAAAGTAGGCAGTATGGTCATAGGTGGTATAAGCATTGCTGTTTCCTCCTATTTTTTCTGTCCAGTCAACATAATCGCTTTCCGAGCGGATGGAAGTGGTGCTTCCGATGGCAAGGTGCTCAACAAAATGGGAAATGCCTGCTCCGAAAAATTCCTTCTCGTGAATCGAGCCAGTTTTAACAAAGCAGAACAGAGAGACATTTGAACTGCTGGTATTTTCTTTGACAACTATCTCCATGCCGTTTTCCAGCCTCTCATGAAGTATATCCTGGGAAAAGGCTGAGGTGCATATAAAAACCATTATGACCGCTAATGCAAGTTTTTTCAATTTATCACTCCTTTTTTATTTAATAATATCCTCTATTAGTTCATTTATAAAAGAAAAGGACAGGGGATAAATATCCTTTAACAAAAACTTAACCTGCCAGTGCAGGTGAGGTCCTGTAGATCTGCCTGTGGAACCAACATAGCCTATAATATCCCCTGAAGCCACAATGTCCCCCTCCTTTACTG
Source organism: uncultured bacterium (assembly GCA_964431655.1). Classification (GTDB taxonomy): domain Bacteria; phylum CAYMEV01; class CAYMEV01; order CAYMEV01; family CAYMEV01; genus CAYMEV01. The sequence goes on from CAYSKJ010000047.1 coordinate 2,766, forward strand.
CGAACCTGTCAAGATGGCAGAACAGGGAGTATATACCAAGGCCATTGTCTATTATGAGTATATTGCCCTCATAAAAATAATCATTTCCCGTAAGGACAGCCTTTCCGCTTAAGGGGGCAAATACAGGAGTCCCCCGGGGCCTGGAGATGTCAACACCCTTATGCCTCGAGACCTCTTCGCCGTTCCTGAGCCTCTTCTGGCCAAAGGACCGGTATTCTGCATCCCCTGCATCTTTTATTGGGGATGTATATCCGTCCAGTATGTAGAGTTTGGGGGTGACTGGTTTAATGCTGTTATATATATTCCTGACTTCCCTCTTTCTGTTTTCAATCTCTTCTTCTGTCCGGGTCTGGGCCCTGGGGATTGTTTTTGGCAGCATCCATACATCAAATTCCCTTTTTGCAAAATTAATCAAAATATGCCGGGTTGACCTTTTGGAATTACTTTCATACACTATTGAAATGGAGTAATTTTTTGCATCCTGCCTGAAGTCGGTAGCAAAGAGAGAGATATACCTCCCGTTAAAAGGCAGGAAAAACAGCTCCCTTTCCTCATCAATGATTATTTTGTCAGGTACTGCTCCATTTTTCGGGGTAATCACAAAAAAAACGGCATCTCCCTGTCTGGGACTCTCATTATAGATGCGGCAGTCAAAATCATCAAAGTCGTAATATGCGTTTTCCCGGGCAGGCAAAATCGCGGAGAGCATAAAGAAAAGCAACAATAATAGCAATAGTTTTTTCATAGGCCTTTCTTCCCTGATTTGATTATCCGGATTATATATAAATACCCGCATTCTGCAATAAAATACTGCTTAATATCCTACGAAAGCCCTGGGGTAAAAGTTTGTTTCAGAGCAGTTTTTTCAGTTTTTCCAGAAGCAGAAGGGCTTCTATGGGGGTAGTATTGGATATGTCTGTTTTTTTCAGTATATCGCTGATTCGGCTGGATTCTTTTTCAAAAAGGCTTCTTTGCCGGGGTTCTGAGTTGTCGGGGATATCTTTTCTTTCCCTGAGCCCCTGTATCAGATTACTGCTGTCATTGCTCTCCAGGTTTGCAAGAACCTTTCTTGCCTTATCTATTATTTCCCCGGGTATACCGGCCATCTCAGCCACATGAATTCCGTAGCTCCTGTCTGCTGTTCCTGGTATGATTTTTCGGAGGAATATAAGCTTATTATTGTATTCCCTGACCTGTATGCAGTAATTTTTAATGCCGTCATATTCATCCGCAAGTATGGTAAGCTCGTTATAGTGGGTGGCGAACATGGTGTAAGCGCCGATATGCCTGAATATATACTCGGATATGGCCCAGGCAATGCTGATGCCGTCATAGGTGGATGTACCCCGGCCGACTTCATCCAGGAGGATAAGGCTTTTTCGGGTGCTGTTTTTTAGTATAAGAGCAGTTTCCGACATCTCTACCAGGAAGGTGCTCATTCCTTTGGAAAGATAGTCCGATGACCCTATCCTGGTAAAAACCCTGTCAATAATGGGTATTTTTGCAGAGATGGCGGGAACAAAGCTCCCTATATGAGCCAGCAGTACAATGAGTGCGTTCTGCCTTAGATAAGTGGATTTTCCAGCCATATTGGGTCCTGTTATTATATAAAATCTGCTGGCATTTTCCATGAGTAAATCATTGGGGATGAACTCTCTGTTCAGGAAGTTTTCCACCAGTGGATGCCTGCCGTTTCTTATATCGATGGTATCCTCATCAGTAAGAGCCGGTCTGGTATAGCGGTTTCTCTGGGCAACCCAGCTGAAGGAAAGGAAGACATCAAGTTTCCCCACTTTATTGGCACAGGATTTTAATCCCCCGGAGAAGCGTTCCAGCTCGTTTAGAAGTGTTTCATATATCTCCCTTTCAAGTGTGATTCGTCTTTCTTCCGCGGTCGTTATGGTTTTTTCGAGCTTATAGAGTTCATCGGTTACAAACCTCTCATTATTTACCAGGGTCTGTTTTTTCTTGTAACTGTCCGGGACAAGGCCTGACTTGCTTTTCGGGATGTCAATATAATAGCCGAAGACCTTATTGTAGCCTACTTTCAGGTTCTGCACCCCTGTTATTTTTCTCTGTTCGTTCTCATAAGCAAGGATGTGTTTCTGGCTGTTTTCTATTATATCAACCAGGTCAGCCAGGCCGGCATTGCATCCGGTGTTTATATAACCCCCGTCCCTTGTATTGGATGGAGGGGAGTCAGCGATTGTATGCCTTATCAAAGAGACAATGTCTATGGAATCTGGTATTTTATTGCTTATTTCATCAAGGCATTGTTCTCTGCAGGCCATTAATTGCTTTTTGATGTCAGCAACCGTATCCAGGCTGTCCGCAAGAGCCGATAGGTCTCTCGGTGTCGCATTCCTGTGGAGTATCCTGCCGTTTATCCTCTCTATATCAGATACCTTGCTTACCAGTCTGATGAATTCATCCTGCAGGTCAGAGTTTTTGCAGAAAAAACTGACTATATCAAGCCTTTTATTTATCTCATTTTTTTCCTGCAGGGGGTTCAGAAGCCAGTGCCTAAGCATTCTGGTTCCCATGGCTGTTTTTGTTCTGTTAAGAAGGTCAAACAGGGTTTTTTCCTGGGATTTGGATTCAGGGTTCATGATTTCAAGGTGCTTTATGGTAGAGGAATCAAGGTCCATATACTGGCTTGCATTATAAAGCTCAATTTCACTGCTGAAGCTAAGTTTTATACCTTTGTGGCTTATGAATTCATCTGCGATAAAGAGTGCAAGCATAATCTCTTCTCTTTCCTGAACGGCCATATACTGGAGATTTTTTGCAGGCAGGCTGGATATGGTCTCATGTTTCCATGCATTAAAGGCTTTTTTCCCCACACTCAATTCCCGCAGCGGTATATCAAGCTCCGTGTGAACAGGGATATTTTCCCGGAGGTACTTGATAAGGTCCCCGGATGCAATGATTTCTGTAGGGGAAAATTTTGAAAGCTCATCAAATACCCTTAAAGACTCCCTGTCAATACTTGTCATCTTGATTTCCTGGGTTGAAATGTCAATGAAAACCAGGCCGAACATGCCGTTTTTTTCTGCAATACTGCACAGGTAATTATTGCTCTGATTGTCCAGATATTCTTCTTCAATTATGGTACTTGGGGTGATTACCCTTATTACCTCGCGTTTTACAATTCCTTTGGCTGTTTTCGGGTCCTCCACCTGTTCGCAGATCGCAACATTTGAACCGCTTTCCAGAAGCCTGGGAAGGTATTTGGTAATGCTGTGATAGGGAATACCGCACAGGGGAGAATTGTCCGTATCCCTGTTTCGGCTGGTCAGGGTTATATTGAGTATTTTCGAGGCTTTTACTGCATCGGTGTCAAACATCTCATAGAAATCACCCATTCTGAAAAGCAGTATCTCATCCCTGTATCTCTCCTTTATCCGGAAATACTGCTCCATCAGAGGAGTTAACTTCTTTTTTGCCTGCATAGCTGTTTATTCTGGGTTTTCCTCTCCATTGCCCTTTTCAGGGCTGTTTTCCGGAACATCAGCTTCTTCACCGGTATCATACCCGGGCTGAAGGTTCCGATTTACAAGCTGAAGCTGGGATATCTCATTTTTTAATGAGCTGATGATCCTGTTCTGCTTTTTTACCCTTGCGGCATTCTTTATAACCATTATAAGCAGGGGGAATCCCGTAAGAATCATGCCAATAAACAGGGCAAAACTGAAATAGAGTATCATGGGGGAAGGGCCCAGGGATTTTTTCATGGGAGGTATATGCATGGTTACCTCTTTTGAAAGCTCTCCGTAGTTCTGATAGACGAACATGCCTACAAATACGATGACCAGGATTACGAAAACTATCTTTACATAAAGCATAATTTTTCTCCTTATTTTGAATTTAAGTAATCTTCAATCTTTTCTACATCTGACGGAGTGTCAACACTCATCAGTTTTTTATCAGTTTTTACAGCCCTTATCCTGCAGCCATTGGCCAGTATTCTGAGCTGTTCAAGCCTTTCAGCCTTTTCCAGGTCGCACTCCCCCCAGTTATTGAACAGCTCCAGAGCCCCGCAGGTATATCCGTAGATGCCTATATGCTTTCTGTAAATTATGCCAGGCATACTGTCCCTGTTATACGGAATGGGGCAACGGGAAAAATACACGGCATAGCCGTCATTGGAAAGTACAAGCTTTACCGTATTGGGATTATCTATATCTGTGGGTTCGGTTATATCGGCATAAAGGGTTGCAAATCCTGATTCGCTGTCCCGGGTTGCTTTTGCAAGCATTTCTATTATTTGAAAGCTTATGAGGGGTTCATCCCCCTGAAGGTTTATTATGATATCTGCATTTTCTGCCTTGCCTGAGGCCCAGTAGACCCTTTCCGAACCATTTTGAAATTCCCTGCCGGACAAAAGCACCCTGCAGTATCCATAAGGCCTTAATGCATCCCTGATTCTATCATCGTCCGTTGCAACATATACACGGTAATCACTTTTATCCGGCTTTATCCTCTCCACTACCCATCTTATCATTTCCTTGCCCATTATTTTCTGCAGGGGCTTGCCAGGAAGCCTTGTAGAACCGTATCTTGCAGGAATGATTATGTTTACTTTCATGAAAAGCACCTGTTGAACAGAATCAGATTAATATTTATTATACACAATTCCCGGTATTATACTAATTAAATATTGATTTTCCCGAAATGATATTGTATCCCTGGGCAAAATCACCGGCATCCATTGTATTTCTGCCTTCGGGTTTAACCCTCATAAGCCGGATGGCTCCATTGCCGCATTTTACATACAGATTTTTATTATTTGAATAAAGTGTGCCTGGTCTGGCTTCTGTTTCAGGAACAAAATCCGTCATATCTGAGGCAATGACCTGCAGCCTCTTTTGGCTGTATGTGGTAAAAGCAGGGATGTAACCGTTCAGTCCCCTTACTTTATTAAAAATATACTCAGCCTTTTCACTCCAGTCTATCCTGCATTCCGATTTCAAAACCGGGTATGCATAGGTTGCAAGGCTCTCTTCCTGGGATTTAAGGCTGTAATTTCCATTGCAGATATTTATCAGGCAGGGACCTATATGAATGGAAGAAAGCTCGGATAACCTTTTCGAAAGGGAGGAATAGTCCTCTCCCGGATCAATGGCTGTTTTTTCCTGAAATATTATTTTTCCCGAGTCCAGCCTTTTATTCATCTTAAAAAAGGAAATTCCTGTATATTTCCTGCCGTCCATCAATACCCGGTTTATGGGAGCAGCCCCCCGGTATAAAGGCAGAAGGGAAGGGTGTATATTAACGCAGAAGAATCGCGGGAGCCTGAGAAGCCTGCCTGGTACCATCTTTGAAAAGGAGCAGACAACAATAAAATCAAGATCAAGAGACCTGAGCCTGGAAATAAGGCTCTCATCCCTGAGCACATCGGTCTCCATAAGGGGGTTTTTAAGCCTGAGAGCTTCAGTTTTTACAGGCGTTGGGATGCTTTTATTCTTTCTTCCTGATATTCTGTCTGTAAGGGTAATTACACACCGGACATCTATGAAAGGGTTAGAGTGGAGGCTTTTCAGCGGCATGACCGAGAATTCCGAGGAGCCTATATAAGCGACCTTTAACAATTTCTCCATGTAAATATCCTTTTTTCCCTTTATCAGGAATCTACTATATTTTACAAATTATTGCTAATTAAAAAGCATCCGCTTTTTGGTATGGATCAGGGGTAAAAATGAGGTTTAGTCAATAACTATCTTTTGAAAATTACTTCCCTTATCTTACAGCTAAGGCTTCTGCCGTCCCCGGACAAGCCCGGTGAAATGCAGTAATCAAATTCCAGGGCCAGTTAAAACACGAGTTGTATAAAATCTCTTTTCCCCAGGGGAATCTATATATATAATGCAGTCTTTCATGAAAAGAGAAGAAAGCTCTGAATGAATGATATTATTGACAATTTCCACTAATTCCGTTATATAAATTAAAAAAATCAAGAGGTTAATGTATTATGGCAGACATCAAGGAGATATTAAAAATTGCTGGTCAGAATCTAAGAACTGCCCAGAACAGCATGTTTTCAAGAAAATATGAAGAAGCGTCTTCGCTGGCCCAGAAAATACAGCAATCCCTGGAAAATGTGCAGGTTGAAGATCCTGATAATTTTCAGCTCAAAACATATATGAATCAACTTGAAAAATTAAAAAAGGATCTTGGGTCAAAAATGCAGAAAAGTACAAATGTTCAGCTGGAACCTGCAAAGCCTGTAATGACGTCAGATAAAAAGAGCGATCCAGCATCATTTCTGCAAAATGCATCACAGAACATAAGGAAGGCTCAGAACAGTATGTTCTCAAGAAGATACGACGAGGCATTCTCTTTTGCCAGAGAAGCAGACAGGGCCCTGAATCAGGCTCAAAAGCATGACCCTGACAATGTTCAGCTAAAATCCATTTCAAACCAGCTTGCTAAACTGAGAAATGACCTTGATGCAAAGACCAAGACGAAGCCGAAGCAGGAAAATAATCCGTCAGACACTTCCGCATCTCAATCCAGGCTTCCTGCAGGAGTAGTGAAGAGAATACGCGATATAAAAGATTACCTTGAAGGGAAAAACCTCGTTTATGCAAGCCAGTCGCTCAAGGAGATCATAAACGGTTATTCTGGTAAATTTGATGAGAATGATCCTGAATTCCAGGAAGCATTAAACGGTGTCAAGGCATTGGAAGCAGAACTGCAGGAGAATGCAGAAAGGCATGAAGAGGAAAAAGAAGAAAAGGAAAGGCAAAGAGCAGAGAGAAATGAACAGTCACAGGAATGGATAGATAAAATTAAATCACTTAAGCCATTTTCATATAATACCGAAGACATTGATTCTATTCTGGAGCAGGAACAAGCTTATACAGCAGCATCAGAGCTTTTTGATAATTTAAGCAGGACTGTTTTTCCCTCCGGCAAGACAGAAATTCTCGAATCCCTTGAAGCTGAACTTAAAAAAAATCTCTCCGGTTTTACTGATATTATAAATTCATGCCGTAGAACGCTCATAGACAAGGTAAAACAAAATATCCTGAACAGGCTGGAATCATTGGACAAGACATTTGAGGGCAAGATTTATATTATTTCGGAAGGCAGTATAAAAGAATGTGAACAATGGATAGAGGAATTGATGCCCTTATCTGAAAGGCAAAAAGATGATATCCAGGGACTTAAAAATTTGTTTGAAGAGCTGAAAATAAAAAATAGTAAAAACAAAGAGATCCGTAAAAAACAGATATTTTTAAAGGATCATCAGTATAACGGCCCGGACCTCGATGATATAAGGAGCAGGGCAGTCAAATTTGTAACCGATGCAGTTCCCGGTGCAGAGATAATTAAGGTCATTGTCCAGCCTGAAGCCTGGAAAGAGATAAAAAGATGGGAACAATACGAACTTTCTCAGAGGTTTGTCACAAGAAGGGAGATCTACAGCCAGATCGCCTGCAAAATAATAAAAGATTATAAGCTCTATGCAATATACATAACTCAGGAACTTAATTCTGACGGGTCATGGTCTCAACTGACCGGAAACGTCATGTATATCGAGGATATGGCAAAGGAAAACATCTAATTAAAGGATGCAGTAAAAATATGCATTTGCGCAGGTGTTTCTTTGAGCTTAATGGAGATTTTCTAGATTATGAATCCGTATCAAGCTGATGAGATTATTGATATTGACCAGGTCAAAGATTATCTTAATGCAATGTCAGACAGAAATTATGATCCTTATAATAATCAAATTCATGTTTATAAAGCAAGTGAAGTCTTAAAAGTATTAGACAATAATGGAATGTTAGATTATTCTAAGATCAAAGGCAATCTTTTTGCGACGGCAGACATGGCCTTTATTAAAAATAGCTCTTAATGCCGCAAAATAACGCTCAAAGACAGTAGGCTTTATCTGTCCTGTTCAGAGGATGAAATAAGAGAGATAGTCAGGTTCAATAAATTATAAATGAACTGTGTCAGTGATTTTGTCAAAAGGAAGACCCTCATATACAGATCAAAAGTGCCGGGCTGTGATCATGCTGTAAATCATGTACAGGGGTGTTCTCACGGATGCAGATATCCCTGTTATGCATTTTTGATGTCTGTTAAATTCGGAAAAGCAAAGGACTATCAGGACTGGATAAAACCTAAGCTCGTCCTGAATGCTGTTGAAATCATTGCAAATGAAATTTCAAAGAAAAGACAAAGGGTACATAAGGTTAACCTGTGTCTTATGACCGATCCGTTTATGTACGGCTATGAGGACATACAAAGCACCAGCCTTGAAATCATAAGGATCCTGAACGAGGCAGATATATCATGTTCTGTTTTGACAAAAGGACTGCTTCCCATTGAGCTGTCAGACATGTCAAAAAATAATACATACGGGATTTCGCTTGTTTCTGTCAGCGATGAATTCCGGAAAAAATACGAGCCCGGGGCATCAAATTACAATGAAAGGATAGACTGCCTGAGAAAGTTAAAAGATCGGGGATGCAGAACCTATGTGCATATGGAGCCCTATCCCCCCCCTAATATCTTCAAGCAGGATATTGACAGGATATTAAAAAACATCAGTTTCGCTGATGAAATAGATGTCGGCAGGCTTAATTATAATAATGAGGCAGCAAAATATGAGGGGCTGAGGGATTTTTACTCAAGCCTGCAAAAACGTGTTAATGATCATGTAAATAAGCGGTTTTAATCTTATAATATATTTGTGCAGATTTACTGTGCTCATCGCTGATATTTCTGTTTAATTTAAAAAAGCATCCGCTTGCTGATATGGATCAGGGGTAAAAATGAGGTTTATCCATTAGCTATCTTTTGAAAATTACTTCCCTTATCTTATAGCTCAGGCTTCTGCCATCCCCGGATATGCCTGCCTCTTTCGGTGAAATGCAGTAATCAAATTCCAGGTCCAGGTAAATCACCAGCTGTCTGAAATCTCTTTCTTCCAGGGGAATCTCCCTCCGTTTGAGGAAAGACATCCTTTAAGAGGAATGCCTTAATGTCCGGGTCATCCATGCGGTAATACTCACGGGGCATGCAGGCTGAGCTGTCCAGGGTAAATAGAACAGTGCTTTCTGCAGAAACGGGGAATATCCTCCCCACCCGCTGAAGATAATCCTCCATGATATCACTGCCCTGGAATTTGTGCTTCAATCTGCCCAGTTCTCTTTTATGAACAGCTATGTATCTTAGATTCGCAAGGCTTACAAAGCCCGGAGCTATATCGAAAGCCTCCTTTATGAGCTCATCATCGGGCGGGTTTCCCCCGCCTGCATATTAATAAATGCCCTGAACAGGGGCAAATGGGTAAAATAATTGAAAACATAGGGGGAGGGTTTTGAGACATAACCGTTTATCTCCCTCTTATTATGAAAAGGGCGATAATACATATATATATAACAGAAAAAACATCCACATGCCCCTTGGCCCAGAGCCAGGACACAGGCATTTCCAGAACCGAGCAGTCCTCTTTATCCCTGCGTATTGCAGCAAAGTGGGAAGATATATTATCATATTCAGGTGCAGTTTCAATGGGTATCTTGAGGTACTCGGCAAAAATAAGAAAACACAGTAAAAAATATATTGTATGAACTGCCATCTTTTTATTTACTGATTTTATCCTGGATGAGACAGTATCGGCAACAGACCGGAAATTTAAACCTATGAAGACTTCAAGGGAGAAAAAGACAAAGCCTGAAAATACATATTGAAATACCCACCGGATGAAACCATTCTTATCCTTACCGGGTTGAAGGCAAATATCATCCCTGCAATGAAGACTGACGGCCTGTCTTTTGTGAGATAAAGAACAAACCTGAACATAAACACCCCTGCAAGGAAGAAAGAAAGAAATGCAATGAGGTTGTAGACGAAAACCGGACCAAGCAGATGATAAAAAGGCATGGTAAGCACAATAGGGAAGATGGCGAAGGTATGGAACACACCGCTGAAGGAAAAGGGGTAAAACAGGTAATCAATGGTATAGATATCCTTAAACTCAATAATGCACTTGTTTCCCCACCATATATTACAGATAAACTGGTATTTGTCGCCGTATACCGATACAGGACTGGAAAAGAAATGTGTAAAAGCAGGGCAGGTCATAATAATCGTCAGAGCAAAAAAGGCCATGTATTTTATGATATCCGGGCAATTATTTATTAATCGCCTCTTTAGCCTCACTGTTCAGCCCATTATTTCATCGGGCTTAAAGCTTTTTGAGAAGGGACTGCCGGTTTTCAGGGCAAACCTCCTTTTCATAAGAAAAATAAGGTTTCTGATGCCGTCCTTGTAGGCATACAGTTTTGTTTCCCCAACTCTTTCCCGGTAATTTATGTGATATTCGGCTGATTTTACCTCTTTACGGGTGAAGGCTTCTATCTTTATCTCCTCGGAAAAGGGCATGCCCCTTGAAGTCAGGGGTATAATATCCAGTATCTTTCTCTTGAATACCCACATCCCTGACTGGCTGTCAAACAGCTTAAGGCCGAAAAGCAGGTTTGTCGCAAGGGTGAGTACCCTGTTGCCGAAAACATTCCTGGAGCTCATGGCATTGCTGTTGATAAGGGGGAATCTTCTGCAGGACACAAAATCAAGATTCTCACTGATGATGAAATCCAGGACCTCCGGGATTGCCTCCAGGGGGTAGGTTCCGTCCCCGTCGAGGGTGCATATTATATCCGAGCAGGCATGGTAAAAACCTGTCTTTATTGCATTCCCGTATCCCTTGGACCGGGCAAATACCACCTTTGCCCCGTGGTGCCTGCCGACTTCGGATGTTCTGTCGGAGGAATTGTTGTCAACCACGATAAATTCATCAATGGAATCAAGTTTTTTTGCCAGGAGTTTTTTAAGCCCTTCTTCTTCATTATAGCACGGCACAACAAGGGATACTGATATACCCTTATGCATACTATTATTTTGTCTCCCTACTTAATTATAAACAAATAGCAGGATAAGCTTTTTACTCTGGATTGGTCAAGAAAAATCATGGAATACAGACATGCAGATGGCGGAAACCGCTTCTGCATGTTCAGCGGGAGGGATAGTTCAGTATAAACTTCCTTAATTCTTCCAGCTCTCTGCTTCGTTTTTCAGGATTGTCCGGCTTAATATAGCGGAATTCTGTAAAATCCAGCTTTTCTTCATTGAGGGCTGGATGCCAGATTACCTCTCTTTTTTTATTTCGGGTGAGTTTTATTATTTTTTTATGGTCCATCTTGAAAACATAGTTTACACCGAAGCAGGGGTATCCTTTAGGCCTGTTTATAAGGGCAAAAACCCTGAGAATGAGAATTTTAGGCAGTGCAGCGGGATCCAGAAATATGCCGGGATCGTCGGTGATTTTCTGGTGCGGGTTCCTTATATATTCAATGCGGTATTTTCTCCTATGCTTTTGTAAAAGCCTGTATATCCACGGTATGCTGTGAAGATGAAGGTGGCTGTCAATATGGGTCAGTTTTCCAAACCATGACAGGACTTTTTCAACCTGATGCTCCAGCTCTCTCTCTACAGCTTTTTTTGTCTTTTTCCCGGGAAACAGAAAACTTTGCCAGCTTCGGTTAAAGAAGCCTTTTTTATCTGTAAGGATGCCCGGCCCCAGTGAGGATCTGCCTTCAAGGACATTGAAATGCAGGCCTGACATGCACAGGTGGCTGTTTAGGTACTCAGTACCCGGTATCAGATAATTGGAAAGCCATGAGCAGTAAACGGGCACTCCCAGGGATGCAATCCTGACAGCTCCCCTTTCAATCCCGGGGTAGAGGCCCAGATCATCAAGGGTAATGCGAAGGTCCGTGAGATTATAGCACTTCATAGTCGCCGAAAGAAAAGGACATTACCGGGCTTTTGCCGGTTATATCCCGGTTTATGGGGTATACCTCCAGTGGGAATCGCCTGGGGCTGAGCCTGACAGGAACAAAAAACCTTCCCTTAAGGCAGTCTGAGTATGGATGGGAAAGATTTATATCTTCAAGCATCATCAAAAAGTTGGCTTTATCCTTCAGACAGGATTTCAGGTCTTTAAGCAGGGGGTTGAATATCTTCCTGGAGCCGGCGGTTGTCTTTAAAATGACTGCAGGCTTCATGCCAAAAAGCTTTAGGAAGCGGATAATTATACATTCATCCAGTTCTTTGTGGCGGAGTACGTAGTATTTCCTTGTGGGGTGGTTGATGTAGCGCCATTTTAGCTGTTCAGCATCCAGAGGTGTATGCCAGATTCCATCAAGCTCTCTGTCCCTGATTGTGGAACCTGGAATGTTTTCCTCCTTAATTATTTCAAAGAGTGAATTATCCGGGAGATCAAGGGGGATATCCTCGGTTGTTCCCATTATATCTATCTTTTCCTTGTGAAGCATCTCTTTTACAAAGCCTGTGAAGGATACGGGGATAAGCACAAGCCTGAAATCTCTCAGGTGATCAAAGCCTGTTTTTATGAATCCGGGAAGGCTTGCAGGATTGGGATAGGCCCAGATAAATGGAATCCCGGTTTTCCTGCAGTCATCCAGGAGCATTGTGAATATTTTTAAAAAATGCCCCTGCTTGCGGTAATCCGGCATTGTGCACCCATTGGACATTATGCCGATAGTATGCTCCCTGCCATTAAGCCTTGCTCTCTGGAAGGTTATAAAGAGCTGGGAAGCCGGGATATCCCCGTCATAGGCTATGTAACCCATGGCCTTTTTAAAGGGGTTATCAATATATAGCCATTTCAGGAATTTGCTGTTTAATGCGGTAGGATCGGTGAAATTGGCCTTCATTAAACGGCAGCTGTCAAGAAAGGTCCTGTCGGTTGTATCAGGAACGAACCTTTTATAGTCTATACTCATCCTCTGGCCTTATAGCTGATATTTTGAATTCAGTACACGATGCCGGCCAAGCTCAGCCGGGTTTCAATGTGCCTTTTCATCCAGGGAAAGGTCTTTTTTCAGTTTTCTCAGGATAAAGGTCTTTTTTATTCCCTTAACATAATCAATGAAAAGCCTTCCCCTCAGATGGTCAATCTCATGCTGGAGGACTATACTTTTATAGCCGGAGCCCTCGGTTATTCTTTCATTGTTTGATAGGTCACGGTAAGAGACCTTTACCCATTCATAACGGGGTATGGTGGCCCTAATTCCTGGAACACTCAGACAGCCTTCCTCGCTTTCAATGGTCTGGTTGCTGTGTTCAATGATTTCAGGGTTGATAAGGTACATGGCGTCTTTTTCATCCTCTCCGAAAGACGGGTCAATAACAATGAGGTTGATGTTCTTCCCGATCTGGGGTGCTGCAAGGCCGATCCCTATACTGCGGTACATTGTTTCAAACATGTCGTCTATGAGGGCGCTGGTACTTTCATCGGGAGTTCTGATATCTGAACTGTCATTTCTTAAAATGGGATTTCCATATATTGTAATGTCCAATAAAGCCATAAATACTCTCCGGTTTATATTTAATAATAAATAAATATACGCAGACGCCGCATTATGTTTAATTTTTTTTAAGCCGGTGAAGGGATTTGAACCCATGACCTGATAATTACGAATTACCTGCTCTACCCCTGAGCTACACCGGCGGGAGAGGAGCCTTCAAAAAAAAGCATCAGACTCCTTCATCAAACTCTGATAATTCTTTGTTTCGGGATAAAATCCTTATATATTCCGATCTTTCATCCTTTCTTAGGTTTTTTTGGGGTATATCCAGTATTTCCAATACAATGGAAACCTCGCCCTTCTGGATTTTTATTATATCGCCTTTTTTTGTGATATAGGAAGCTTTGACACTTTTATCATTGGCAGATATATGATTATGGTCCAGGAGTTCCTTTGCTACAGACCTTCTTTTTATGATCCCGGTCTCTTTAAGGAACTTATCAATTCTCATAATTATTCTCCGAATTTTTTTTCTGTAATTATTTCATAAATTGTGCGGTACCGGTTGAAGGCTTTTTCTATTATCCCATCAGGAAGATCAGGAGGTGCTGATTTTTTATCCCACCCCGTGGACTCCAGATAATCCCTGACTACCTGTTTGTCATAGCTGTCAGGCTCCTTGCCCGATTCATAGTCTTCTTTCTTCCAGTATCTTGATGAATCCGGTGTAAAAATCTCATCAGCCAGGTATATCTCATCATCCCTTATGCCGAATTCAAACTTGGTATCCACAAGGATAAAACCCTTATTTTCAAGATAGTGTTTGGCCTGAAGGAAAAGCCTGCAGCTTATATCGCTTATATAGCGGTAATTATCCTCCCCTATGCTTCTCATGACTTCCCTGGGAGTTACTGGTTCATCTTTTTCTGTGCTTTTTGTGGTTGGAGTAAGGATTATTTCAGGCAGTTGGGAGTTCTTTCCCAGTCCTTTGGGCAGGGATACAGGAAGGTTGTCATAATCATCACGGTACATTTTGTAATAACTGCCTGTAAGATAACCCCTGACTATAAATTCAAAGGGTAATATATGAACCTTTTTTACAATTATAAACCTGTCTCTTAGATATTCTTTTTCCTCCTCATTGGTGAGGTCTTTAATCAGGTCCAGGTCGCTGGAGATTATGTGGGTATGAACTGAGTCTTTGACAAAATTAAACCAGAAGAGGCTTAGGAGGTTCAGGAGCCTTCCCTTATCCGGTACCGGCTGTTTCAGTACATGATCAAAAGCCGATATTCTGTCGGTGGCAACTATCAGCAGTCTGTCCTCATCCATTCTGTAGATGTCTCTAACTTTTCCATGTTTGATAAGTTCAATTCTTTTCAGTTTCATCCGGTTCTCCTTATACATTTAATTATCTGATGTATCCACCAGGCTATTTCAAATTATACCAGAACAGTATATTATGCAAAAAATTTTATCAGGCAAATTAATTAATTCACAGCATTCAAAATTAATTGCTTTTTCAGGTTATTTGAGTAAGCTGTCCTTATTATGAGCAGGAAAGCATAATATGGAAGTATTAATTAATCCGGCTTCTCTTCCTTACTATTTCCAGAGGACATCCATTACCATAGGTAATTTTGACGGCCTGCACAAGGGCCACCAGGCACTTATAGAGAGGGTTATAAGGCTTTCAGCCCTCAAAAGGACAGTGCCGGGAATTATTACATTCTCCCCTCATCCCCAGAAATCCCTGGACATCTCAAAAGCGCCTTCTATGCTTATGAGCCTTCAGAAAAAGATGCAGATACTCCAGGATATGAATCTTAAGCTTATGGTAATCTTTGATTTTGACCACAAGTTTTCCCACCTTTCACCGGATATTTTCGCAAGGGATTATATTGCAGGCATGCTGAGGGCCAGGGATGTGGTGATAGGCGAGAACTTCAGGTTCGGCAGGGGAGGAGAAGGAGACAGCTTTCTGCTTTCGGAGCTTGGCAGTTCTTATGGTTTTGAGGCAAATATTGTTAAAAGCCTTGAGGACGATGAAGGTAATATTATATCAAGCACTTATATCAGGGATTGCATAAAGAAAGGCTATGTCGATAAAGCTGGTAAGCTTCTCGGCAGGTACTACAGCATAAGCGGAAAGGTGCAGAAAGGAAAGGGCATAGGCTGTAATATCGGGTTCCCAACTGCTAATATACCCCTGCCGGAGCAGATAGTCCCCAAAAGGGGTGTTTATATTACCCTGTGTTCCACGGGAACTGAATGCTATCCGTCTCTTACCAATATAGGCATGACCCCCAGCGTGTCCAGCAGACCCCTTACCATAGAGGTACATATTATAAATCAAAGCATGAATATATATAATGAGGACATTGAGATATCCTTTATTAAAAGACTAAGGGATGAGAAGAAATTTGATACAGTTGAAGATCTGCAGAAAGCAATCACTGCAGATATAGAGACTGGCCGGGATTATTTCAGGAAAGGAGAATGTAATTCTGATGAATGCGCAAAAATTAGTAATAGGGTCTGACCATGGCGGATTTGAGCTCAAATGCAGGCTGAAAAAACATCTCCTTTGAAAAGAGCTTCATTGTGTTATATGCTTACCTTTTTCCTTCTACCCTTTGTGCAAAAAGTCCTGCTATTATCTCTATAAAAAAAGAAGTTAGATTCTCATTCAAGAGATAATTTTCGCCCATTTTATTTAGAATTTATCAGTAACTTCCTTATGAATAACCCTGACAGGTTTAATCTAAGAGATCTCTCGGCTTCCATTAAAGACAGTCGATTAAAATAGAATGCAGATAATCCTTACCATGCTTCCGGATAATATATCAGAATACAGGCTTACAGACATATTTAATGACCTTTGTCCAGGGCAATTAAGGTTCCCCGTGCTTATATACCAGTTCTGCCTTTTTTCAGATTATTATTTAAAAAATTTCCCTTTTCCTTTCTATAAAACCTGCTTTTTGCCGTAACAATCTTTATAGAGCCCGATAAAAGCCTGTCATTTACTTTTAACGAAATATCGAAAAAACTCTATCAAATCATCTAAAAGACCATTATTATTAAACATCCTGTGCACTTAATTTCCATATTGCCGATGTAGCATGGAAATTTCACTTAAGAGAGGCAAGGCAACATTCAGCATGACCCGGAAGTATTATGATAAAGCAACTTACAGGTAGCGCAAATTTCTTTTTTGGTAAAAAAATGAAGAGGCAATAGCACCGTGCTGCTATTGCCTCTGCTTCTTAATCCTCTACCAGATTTACCACTGTATATAGGGTATCTCCGCCTACTCTCTCATATTCATTTTCAGATATTTTCTTTTGCAGATACAGTTCATGAACAACCCAACTGCATGAAGATGCAGGAAAGTCCATTGTCACTTCCTCTTTATGAGGAGGAGGCAGATTAGATA